>JAJSAJ010000506.1 GCA_024274855.1 Planctomycetota bacterium
GGCGTTCGGAGGCCCGAAGGGCCGTTACAACCCTAGCCGGTGCCGTCAGGCACCGGTGAACGGGGTACCCACAACCACCTCGGGAAACCCCGAAGGGGTGACACAACACTGGCGCTGACATTTGACCATAACCCATTTTGGCTGGCGCCTGTATCGGCCCTTCGGGCCTCGCTCGCGTGGCGCGGAACCCGGTTCCGGGGCCTTACGACCCCGGCAAGGGTTATGGCGGCCCTCCGGGCCGCAGGAGAACCGGCGATATCCTGCTTGCTGATTCGCCATGACTGAAGCAGGGTTATGTCGGCCCTTCGGGCCGCGTGGCTCACGACCAATCCGGTCAGCACGTGAGCGCCGCCAGGATACCTATTGGCCGTTGGCCAGCCTCGAATTCGAGATCGCAAAGTATTTGAACAAAGACTAAGCCCGGATTATTCATGAAGTTCGTAGCGAGGAGTCGTAAGTCGAGGCAGATGCAAGGAAAAGGACTCGTCGTCTGCGCAGCATATTGGTTATACGTGAGCAAAGACGGCGGGTTCTTTGACGATGCAGATGACCGACTTACGGATCCGCAGCAGATCACTCGTGAATAATTCGGGCTAAGAGACAGCCGTCCCGTTAGGTCTGATTATTGCGGCGTCTGTTTCATCGGCACTTTGGCGATGACCGTATCACCTTTGCCGCCCGCATCCGTAATGCTCTGGACCGTCCACAGGTCGGTCAGGTTGTCGCCGTCGACCGTACTGCCGCTGTAATCGCCCCAGGCCACGCCTTTGGTGGCCCCCTGCCCTTCACCCAACTTCACAATCGCGCGCATCTGTCCGGGCGGATCACTTGCCAGGCGGTACGTAAACCGCGGACTGATGTACATCTCCGGACTCGTTTCCTGGAATCCGACTAGAACGTCCAGGTTCTTGTTCACGGCAAGCGTCGTCTGGATATAGCTGCTTTTCGGATCACTGATCAATCCTGTATGTACGATCGTTCCATCCGTTTTGATTTGATGCCACTGGACAGCAGCTCGCCCCTTGCAGTTGACCGTCTGCGAAAACCAAAGAAAACCACTTTGCAGGACCAGGTTCTTCGGGTTCCGATCACCCGACGCGGTCAATTGGGTCGTGCCTTTCTGAGGTGACTTCGGAGGGAAACCGACGTAATCCAATCCATGTTCCTTCGAGCCAACTTCAACACACTCGGGCGTCCCGTCACCCCGATCAGTGACTCGCCGAATAACGAAGCGTGTCTTCGTCAATTGGAAGAAATAGAGGTCGTCCGTATCATCTTGCGTGGCCACCGGATGACCAAGACTGCCAGGGAAATGATAAACCGTAGCTGGGCGACCGGCCTTCGCTTCGGCCATCTTGATGATAAACGTTTTCTCTTTGCCGCCTGGAAAACTGTAGCCGATCCACTTCTTGCTAAATCCGATACCGCCGCCATCCCGACCACTGGGGGCCGGTACAGCATACGTATTCCAGGCACCGGTCGGATCGCTGGTTTCCGAAACGGAGATGTTAACCGGCTTCTTCTTCTCTTTGTCCCAGTACTTCCACAAATCGAAACCGAAAACTCGGTTGTGCGGGTCAAAAAACAGCTTCGGATCAATGCCTCCATTGAAGCAGGTCTGCCGCACGCCTTGAACGAAATGGCCTTTCTTGTCATAGATAACGAGCCCGCCATTGGTACCGTGCAGCACATAGCCGCCTCCGACGGCGATCTGCGGATCGACCTGGCGATTGCCGTCCATCGCTCCATCAAAAACCAAGTATCCGGCTACTTCTCTTGGATTACCTCCCTGCTTGCGTTGTCGGCACTTACCATTCTTGTTAAAAGTTGCATTCCGGATCGGAGTAATTGTTTCGGTTCGCGACGGGCGGATCGGATCGGCCGCGCCGGCAATACCAGTCCAAAGGCCCAGTGCAATCATCAGGGAAGCATTCATCAGGGCGGATCGCGTCATTGGTCGCTCCAAGGAGGGCAAGAGGGGTGCGAGGGGAACGGATGTCTCATGCTACGGGCCGGATCTCATCTGCGCGAAGGTCGACGAAAGCACGCCAAGTGGTGGGATCGCAATGTCCAATCAAAGCTACCGTTGCCCGGCTGTCAATCAGGACAATCCCGAAAGGTAAGGAAACACCAATAGCATAATCGTCTATCTTACTCTGTTCGTCGACTGAAAACAAAGGGCGGCAGCGCCGTCAACCAACTCCGAGCTGCCGCTCTGGGCAGAAGAGAAATAACCACAGAGACACTGAGAAGCGAAAGACAGAGGGGGGGAATAGCCTATGCAAATGAAAAATGAGGAGATCGAGAACGTCGGAGAGGGAGTTAGGTTTGCTGTGTGACTGCTCCGCCAGCTAAAGCAGGTGGCTTCTTGTCCGAACGCGGTGTCGTGTGCCAGTCCAGGTAGGTTTGCTGTGTGACTGCTCCGCCAGCTAAAGCAGGTGGCTTCTTGTCCGAACGCGGGAATTGTTCTCAAGCCAACGCTCATGCCTTTATCTGCTCAGACGCAGAACTTTCACTTCCATTGGTTCAAACGACAATGAAATCGATCGACCATTAAGCTCGGGCGGTTGATTGCCCAGGAGACTGGTCGCTTTACGAAACATGTCGGGAAACATCGCGGTGACGGATGCCGGCTGGCGGTCGGCGTTAACTGCCACAAGGTAGACATCTTTCTCTTTGGCATAGACTCGCCAACCGATCGCATCGGTATCGCCGGAAACGGTCGGCATCGGGGCCGACTGGATGGACAGGAGTACGGGAACCAGCTGTTTTATCTCGGCGGCAACAGTCGTAACATCCTTCCACCGCGTTTCGAACGGTTCAACCTTGTTCATTTTCCAAAGATCGAACCATGAGTAAAAAACCAGGCCATTAGCGCCACCAGCAATGCACTGCCAAGCCATGCACCGCATTTCCTGCAGCGTTGGAGGGCGACTCTTTTTCTCCTGTTCCGGGGCACGACGATATGCGGCCCAGTCAAAGATCTGCGGAACCATCCAGACCGCTCGCTTCTTGAAAACCGCGTCGACTGTCTTCCGAGTCCACTGCAGGGGCATTGCAATAGACCGTTCGGGGATTGGGTAAGGATCCGTGCCAATGACATCAAATGTCGGTAGATACGATCGGACGTGATCCACTTGATAAAGGACGACCCATGTCGGCCGGCCGGGATCGAGTTGCTCGAGCCAGTCGCGATGCCGCGTCAACGGATCGAGCATACTGAGCGGCAATTCATCGTTGATATACCACGCCATGATGGCCGGATGGTCTCGCAGCTGCGTCACCTTTTCTTCAATGACGCGCCGCTCATCTTCACGACTCTTAATGAACTTCGGGGTCCAGCGCATCCCGTGGTAGGCCTTCAAGCGCAATCCGACATCGACGGATATTGGGCCCGTGTCAATCAGGTTCCGGTACGCGTCTGTTACGATCGTGTCAACCAAAGGTGGAAAATATTGCCTCACCACCAAATCATCCCACCAGGCAACACCCGTCATCCCTTTGCGAACGTAGCACGATATTGTAAAGCCGGCCGCACCTTCAGGAATCATTTGTGTCCGACCCCGGATGCGCTGCCACTTGCGATGCGTTCCTTTGATACCCCGGACGTAACTGCCTCCCATCCACTTTCCTTTGTCCGACCGCCACTCGATACAGAGCGCGGCACCGGAATCCGCGCCCTTGACTCCCTCGGTTCGAACCCATACTTCGAGTTCGTAGGAATTTCCCGGCAGCAACTTGATCGATTTGCTGCACAGGACATATCGTCCGGAATCATGGTTCTCAAATCGAAGACACGACTTTCCACTGTGCGGCGATTCGTCAGAAACACGGTAGACGGATCGATCATACGCCCAACCAACCGCTCGGCCATCCGCCATCAATTGTTCAAAACCGGGATTCGCCACCATATTTCGGTCAGTCGGTGGTTGAGCGAACGAAGGGGACACAAACGCGAGCCCGAGCAACAGAACACGTGCGAGATGATCCAACATTTAAGATCTCCTAAAGCGGCAGAGCCGCAACCAAATCGTTGAACGAACTCCAACGTTCGTTCATCCGGCGGACGTGGGCATCCGTCGGACAACAGATGCGACGCCAAGTGGCAAGATCAATGCAGTCCGCAGCCGGCGCCTTCGGCTTGGCGTTAAACAAACATCGCATCAACACGTTGGTCAATCAACCTTCGCACCTACCTTGCATCGCCGTAGCAAATGCCTTGCCTAACTCGGATCGAGCACTGGTCCGTATCTGTTCGAAGCTCCCCTGCTCCACGATGCGTCCATCTTGCAGCACGGCTAGTGACTGACACACCCCATATACTTCGACCGGATCATGGGTCACCAGAATAATACCGAAGCCCAATTCCGATTTGAGTCCTGCAATTTCTCTGAGCATGCCCTGTTTGGTCACCAGATCCAACCCACCCAACGGTTCATCCAGCAACAACAACTTGGGATGCATGGCCAATGCACGTGCCAACGCAACGCGTTGTTGCTGGCCGCCGGAAAGTGTGCCTGGACGACGGTTGGCCAAGTCCAAGATACCACATAACTCAAGCGTCTGTTCGATTCGTTCCCGGCTCTGCTTGCCGGGAAGCCGCAGCCCAGATATCCCCAATCGCACGTTCTCGTACACAGACAGGTTGGGCCAGAGTGCCAAATCTTGAAATAGCATTGCAATGCGGCGACGATGAGGCGGGACCAGTAAACGTCCATCACGTGTCGCGGGTGTACCGCCGATCAGCACCTCGCCAGCCTCGGGTATTTCGAGACCGGCGATCACCCGCAGCAGCGTCGACTTACCGCACCCGGAAGTACCCACCAATGCAATCGACTCCGCTTCAGCAACCGTCAGATCCGTACCGCTGAGCACCGATCGCCCACCAAGACGACAGTCGACTCCCGTGCACATAACCAGCCCACTCATGCGGCTCTCCTTTGCCAAAGGCGAGGAATCTGTGACGCGATCAGCAGCATGCCAACCACACCGACCAGATAAATCAAGCAGAGTGACGCAACAAGGCCTTCGTGGCTGTTGGCCATGACGGTGAAGATAGCCACCGGCAGGGACTGGCTGCCTGGCGGCTGCAGCAAATGCGTGGTCGTGATGTCAGCCGCCGCAAGAACCATGACCAATAACACGCTGACAACGATAGCAGGCATCAAGTTTGGCAGAATCACTCGGCGCAGCATGCGAAATGGCGTAACACCGTGAATACGCCCCGCATCGATCCACGATGGTGACATGCTGCCGACCGCGCGCATCATGGCAACGGCCGCCACCGGAAGAAAACGAAGACCCAAGACCAAGACAATGGTCAGTTGACTGCGTGTCAGCCAATCAAGCTGTGGCGGAGCTTCCGTTGCCACACGACTGACACCAATGGCAGCCATCGCCGGTGGCATGGCCAAAAGTGATAGCAACACGGCCAATGCCACCAGCCGCATACGCGAATCCGCGGCAGCGGCCAAAGCAACCAGCGTTGCCAACATGACGGCAACGACACCAGCTCCACCCGTGAAGACCAGTGTCGTGCCGGCCGTCGCCCAAACCTTTTGAAACGCCCGTCCAAGCATCGGATTCCGCACCGCGGGCAGGCAAAGCCCAAGAGTCGGCAATCCAATACCTATTACAAGCGACAGAAAAAGAGCACCGAAAGCCAAACGGCCCATCAGCGAGTGATGATAAGGAACCACGGGCCGCGTCTGTCGTGCAAGTACGGCCGATGCAAGCGTCCGTAACCCGATAAAAAGAATCGGCCAGGTCAGAAGCAGCACGATGCCACCTAAAAACAAACACTGCCGGCCCGCCAATTCGAAGTCGAACAGCGCCGAGAAACTGGTCCGTATTTCCATGGCGACACTGCGAGCGCCAAAGATCAACGGCGCGCCAAGACTGGAAAGGCTAAGGATCCCTCCGAGCAACGCGGCAAGAAAGGCAGCCGGCCCAGACGCACGAGCCGACAATGCAAGAACATCCCGTTCGCCGCCATGCAATCTCGCAGCGTCGACTTGCGACGCTGTCAGATTCTGACACGCCGCCCACGCTGCAAAGAACGGAAGGGGTACCGCTTGCAAACCCAGCACAAACACACAACCGGAAAACCCGTCCAAGATCGGCAACCATGACAACCAACGAACGGTCGTCAAATTACTCCACCCAATACACGGAAGAAACGACGGCAACAGCAAAGGCAACGCCTGAAACAGAATCAGTGGCCGGCGCCCCGGAAAGCGATACAGGGCCGCCAGCAGTCCTAGCGGAAGACCGATCAGCAACGCGAAACTCGACACGCCAACGCCGAGCCACGATGAACTGAGCATGGCCCCGCGAAACGCCGCGGTCCATACAGGGCGAGCCGACTCCTGGACCAACGCCACACTCAACAGCGGCAACACGGGAGCAATGGCCAAACAAAGCACGCAACCAACCAGCCACCAGCGAAGTATTGCCCGCGTATTATGCCCGTTCAAAGTCACTGGTTCTCGTCAACCCACTGTTTGAGAAAGCCGTGGGAGATCTCCTCCAACTTATCGGCCAATGTCGCATAATCAACACGCATAACTTTGAGTTCCGCCACCGGCTTGAATGGAAAGCCATCAGGCAGTTCAACGTCCGAGCGAAGCGGCATCTGAGCCGCCTCGCTCCGGGCCAGAGCCGCTTCCGTCTCCGAACTCAACAGGAAGTCGATAAACTTTTTACCATTATCTCCGTTTGGGCAACCGGCAATCAGAACTGCCGCATTGGGCACAATCAACGTCCCTATCCCCTGACTATCGGGATAGACGAAACCGACCGGTTTCCCCTCCTGGATCGCCACATTCACGTCGTCCGTATCGGTAATACCGATCGCAAACTCGCCCTTGACCACCCGGCGGCGCACTTCACCATTCGAGGAGACGATCTTGACGCCATTATCAACAAGCGTCTGAAAAAACTCCTTGGCAGCTTCATCACCAAGTACCTGAAACAGTGCAGCGGCGTGCATCGACGTGGTTCCAAACAACGGATTGGCCAAACACGCTTTCCCTTTGAACTTCGGGCTTCCCAAGTCATGGATCGACGTCGGTCTCTCCGCCTCAGACACAAGGTCTGTATTGTAGATCAAGACGCGGGCGCGGGCCGAGAAACCGGTCCAATAATCTCCGGGGTCCGCGAAATCAGCCGGCAAACCTTCCGCCGACGGCGAATGGTACGCCGCGGAAACATCTTTCGACTTCAGAATCGCCGCTCGCACTGGATCGCCGCTCCAAAACACATCCGCGCGGGGTCGAGCTTTCTCGGCTATCAGACGGTTAAGCAACCCCGTGCTCTTCGTCTCTTCCGTATCCGGAACCAGTTCAACTGCAATACCCGTCTGACGCTCGAACTGTTTGCAAATCGGCTCGGCGAACACTTCGTCCACGGACGAGTAGACAACGACTGTTCCCGATTCGGCGGCCACGTTCGTCTTCGATGACGGCGGCGAACTCGAGCAGCCAACAAGCGTGGCTGGAACCAGCAGAAAGGCACTATACCGGACAGCCAAACGAATCGTCATTCTCCACGTTTCCTCCTAGCTGAGACGCGCACGACGCGTCGACTTCATGGGCAAATCGCAGGCGGCACGGCCGCCAGCAACGCCAAGCTACCGCTCGGGGCCCCAATGGCCCGCTCCCGTTGGTCGCTGGCGCTTTGTCACCAACTTAATGGTCTTTGAGCTTAGGAGCGGCGTATCACTTACTGTTGCTCTTATTGGGGACGACGCAAGCTTTCCGGTCCGCCATGGCCTCTAGCTGCGAGACTGCTTCACCCATGAGACAAGCTCATGGGGGTCCGGAACTTGTGCGACAGTTATTGATTGGCGAATCCTTAGTGGCACTGCAAGACTCCGCCGAGTGAACTCGGCGGAGTTTCCCACTTTCCCTCTGCCAGGGGCTCCGCGTAGACATGCGAACGCGGAGATTCGAACAAAGTCCGCATAAGCGGACTGTCATCGGTTGACCAAACACGTCAGTCCGATTCCTTCTCGACAGTAAAACCAGCGAACGCCGTTACCGCGTCGGCTTTCGTCCACAAACCGACCTTCCCCGGTTTGGCAAATGTATTATCTTCGAGTTTAAGAATGACTTTGTCGTCCAATTCGCACTCAATCTTGTTTCCTATGCACTCAATTTCCAACGTATGCCATTCGCCGGCGGGCACTTTCAACCCCTCCTGCGTGGCAAGCTGAGTTCGCTTTCCGTTGACAACCTTGTAAAACCGATAGTTGTCTTCCAGGGGGTTCATCCTGGCGACGTAGTAGTTATTGGCGTCCTGATACCGCCACACAATCCCACCTCCCTGGTCAATCTTGCCTTTCAGTGCCTTAAAGGCGACTTTGACTTCAACGTCACCGTACTTCGACTTTTCCAGCACGCAAAGATTGAACATCCGACGTGGTCCGTCCGCCGTCTGCGCCAGGGCGCAACCCGTCTTAGAAGGAGACGTGTCGTAGGCGATAACGCGCCATACACTTCCTTCGCCTTTGCCTGTCTTGTCCGCCTTCCAATCCTTGGGGAGTTTTCCGACATCCTTCTTCGAAAAGCAGGCCACACACACATCATCTTTATCATCACCAGCCCGAGCCGAACTCGTGATTGCGAAAGACAAAGCCAGCGTCAGTCCACTGACACACACTAACGACCACGAACATGAAACACGTGACATCATCCACTCCCGTTGCTTGAGCGCCGATATTTTGCGATTCGCCCCAGTTGCCTCGGCATTGGCCCAAACTGGGCGAAAGGTATTGTGTCCGTCGTGTACGTCCACCGGAACACCACAACACCAAGCTTGGATTATCGTTCTATTTCAACGCACAAGCAACCGAGCTAACCACCGATTTCCCACAGCGACCGCAAAACAACACTGCCCGGGCAGGTGAACCGATATGCCGGGCCGTAAGTCCGTGTAATCGCACGCCGACTCAAGTTGGACAACGCATGTGGCATGAATTCCGTGGCGAGGAAGCCGGTACCCGTGGTTTGGCGGCCACGGCTGGTCGTCCGTCCCTGCTAGTCCGACAGACGTTCGCCGGTAGAACATGCTGCTTTCGAAAAGACCTCCACGTGGCTTGCCCATGGGTGAATCCGTCTCTCGAGCCAAAAAGCATGTGATGAAAACCCATTGGAAGCGAACCGGCGGCCTACATTCCATGAACGGTTACACCTAGTCCGTCCGTGCCTCGCCTCGAATCATAACAGACGTTTTCGACGGGTTCTGTTGGATCGCTTTCGAAAACGCCGCGGCACCTCCGACAACCGGCAACGTGATCGATGTGGCATCCAGATCGACCGTCAACTGGGTGCCTGGTTTCGGCCAGAGTGTGAAATCACGATCGCTCGAGAAGATCATCAAACCGATCTGCTGACCCGCCGGGATGACCTGGTCATCCGGCTGAAGCTCAAAGGTAATTTGATAGAACCGGCCCGGCACAAGCGGCTTGCTTTCCGAAAGCGAATGCTGGTTTTGCGGGTCGGCCCAACCGCGTGTGATAATATTGTCCGTGATCTTCGCGTTCTTCGCATCGTTCCATGGCAGAGAAACCAGCCAGACCGACAGGTTGGCAGCCGGCTTGCTGCTAGCCAGCTTAATTGTGATGCTCGGCGTCCCGGACAAATGAATCGGTTGGGTCAACAGCGGCGTGACGTACATCAACCGATGACGTGTCCATTCGGCCCGAGCCAGCGCGGCCCCACTGAATGAGAAGTTATCGATCAGTTTCTCCGCGTCTTGTTTGGGTGGCCGGGTCGTACTCAGCCGCCCCCACTCGGGACTGCCGGCAACAAGATGCAGCGATACCGGAGCTGATTTCGGATTGGGGTAATCGTCATACGGTCTCGGTTCGGTCTTCTTGTCGGTTTCGCGGACGATCCAGACGCGTGGATCCTTCTCGACACCATTCTTGACTCCGTAGAGATAGCGGGTGAACCATCGATTCATCATCTTCATCGGCGGTGGCCCCCCATGCCCACCCTGATGAAAGTAGATCTGAACGGGGACACCTTTGGCTTTGAGTGCCTCATAGATGCGGACGCTGTGCTCGGGCACGACATTCCAATCGTTGAATCCGTGCGCGAGCAATACCGCAGCCTTCAAGGGAGCCAAGTCGTTCAGGTAGTCACGACCGGCCCAGAACTTGTTATAGTCGCCCGTCACACGATCCTGGCCGTTGGCCATCTCCTGGTCTCGGACATGGCAATCACACCAATCGCGTCGCACCGGATTGCCGCTGTGGATATAGTCGTATAGATAGTCGATATCCTCGCCCAAATACCCGAACGGATGGCGTACCAGTCCATTGGACCGATAGTAATGGTAATACGATGTGTTGGGCGAGATCGGTATGATCGCCTCCAGGCCGTCAACTCCGGTGGTCGCGGCTGCCAACGGGATCGTTCCGTTATAGGACGTGCCGGTCATGCCCACTTTCCCCGTGGACCAATAAGCCTTGACCTGTTCGTTGCCGTCTGGCGTCGTATACCCATGCGCTCGGCCGTTGAGCCAATCAACGACGGCTTTCGGTGCGAGTGATTCATTGTCACCGCCAACGGTAGGGCACCCTTGCGAAAGCCCTGTTCCTGGCGACGACGAGTGGACAACAGCAAACCCACGCGGGACCCAAGTCTTCACATGAGACTTTGAAATGATAGGGCGCTTACCCTTTAGCTTGATTGGCGGAACATGCTTGCGTTTCGGGGACTTGGCACCGAGTTCCTGCTTCACATTCCAGAAATACTCTCTTGATTTCGATCCGGTTCCAGCAAAGTACGGGCTTGAAACATAGATGACCGGAAGCTTCAGCCCGTCCTTTTCGGTTTGCCGTGGCCGTGTCACATCGACATGCATGCGGTCCCGCTTGCCATCTCCGTCGGAGTCGAATTCAGTCTCGACCCAAAGGTCATGGCGCAACCATTGTTTGGGATCTTTAAATTCGGGAACGACCTGTGTTTCACCGTCTTTGATGATGGGAACCGTAATTTTCGCGGCACGTGATTGGGCCACGGATGCTGCCATCAGCAGCGCCAACGCGCAACCCGACACATGGCATGTCAAGCTACGCGGTAGAGGGAATCTCATTCGGTCAATCATTGGTGCACTCCTGTCGTTTTTCCATGTCTTGCCGCATGTCGAATCGGAGCAATATCCAGGAGAAACAGGCCCAAACTGTGTGTCGCGGCGATCAGACATTCCGTGAACGGCTACCTGTTGGACAAACAAGAGCCATACAGAATAGGGTACAATACGGAACGTTCCATGAACATCCAATAACTTGCAGTGATATTCCCTGCGGAACATTTTTCCACGAAGGCCTCGGTTCGCGAACGCCGCTTCCAACAACCAGAATGACGAGGCGCCTACCATGCTGAAACAACTGGCTCTGATTTTGACAATGGCAGCTTGCTTTGCTTCAACCGGCGTGCTCCAAGCCGCCGACAGTCTTGAGCAGGGCTTTCGCCAACCACCATCGTCGGCGCGTCCATGGGTATATTGGTTCTGGCTGAACGGAAACATCACA
>JAJSAJ010000507.1 GCA_024274855.1 Planctomycetota bacterium
GAGCACTGCACACCATCACCGCGGCCAACGTGCGGACCGAATCCTCCGATCACTGACATGGGCAGCTGGGATAACGCTGGCGATCGGTTCGTTGGGAACGACGGCCACGATTTCCACGGACGCATCGACTCGGATCAAACATCCTTTCGACGTGCCACTGAAAAACCCGTCATTCACAGACGGCGTGGATAAGAACAATACACCAACGGGCTGGTCAAAGTACGGAGGACATGGCAAGGAGCAAACGCTGAGTATTGCAACGGGACCGGACAGCCGGACATCACTGCTGATCGCCGATGGCGATCGGACCAGTGAGCTCGGCGTGTTTCAAACGGTTCCGGCAAAGGGTGGCGAAACCTACCAGGTTTCGGTCATGGCTAGGGCTGTGGACGGTGCCACCGTGGCAGGCGCTCATCTTCAGATGCGTTTCCTGCCTTCAAATCAACTGGTCCAAACAAGCCTTTACGCAAGATCGACCAAGACGTTTACCGAAGTTTCGGTGAAAGGCACGGCGCCGCCAGACACGACCAAATGCGTAATCTACTTGTACACACACGCAGCGCCGACTCCACAAGTAATGGTCACCAATGTCAAGCTTGTCGGCGGACTCCCTCCTCCACCTGCTCCCGCTCCTCCGCCGCCCGCCCCCGTCCCGCCACAGTATGACACGTTGAAACAGCTTTGTCTGAATATCGCTCTGGTCGAAAAAGACAAGGCGCATATCGCCATCGTCACGCCCACATCGGGAATCTACGACACTGCGGCCACGGTGCTGCAACGCGTGATCGAGTCGCGGACCAACGTCAAAGTGCCGATTATATCCGATGACTCGCCGGATGCCGCCGTTCCGATCCGTGGCAACCTGATCGTGCTGGGCAACCGCTCGACGAATAAAACTATCAATGCCCTCTATGACTTGTACTACTGCCTGGTCGATCTCAAGTACCCGGGCGCCGAAGGATATGTCATCCGATCGGTTCACAATCCGTTTGGCGACGGCAACAGTGTTGTGGTTATCGGCGGTAGCGATGCGATCGGCACTCAGCTGGGAGCCGAGAGACTGGCGGACATCTTGGCTCAACAACCTGCACAGCCGCATGGCTTGTCGCTCGGCTGGACGATGGAAACCAAGCTAGGAAAAGGCATCACACCGCCATCGGACATCAAGGACTTCGAAACATGGGAAGCCTCACGAGGCTATGGCTCGATGGGCTATTTCGGCTGGTGCAGCATCAGCAAACAAATGGCCATGTACTACATGACCGGCAATGAAGCCAACGCCCGAGAGTTCGTACGATTGGCTTTTCCGGACGAACAAGCGATTCGAGACATCGAACGGATCGATGGCGAGCGGATCGAAAACAAACATGACCCGCTGGCCGGGTTTTACCATTACAACGCCCACATGGCGATCCTGTTTTGGGACCTTATCGAAGAGAGCCCTGTCTTTTCAGACGCCGAGCGATTAAGAATCACAAACGGCTTTGCGCGGCAGCTGAATCATCGACAGGGTGAAGGGGTTTACAGCCTCACTCGGCCGCGCCGCGCTGTCGGAACACGACATGGACAATGGTCGGCCATCTCGCTCTATTGCCTTGGGCGGTACTTTGACAAGTACTATCCCAACCCCGTTTGGGCACAATGCGAACGGGCCGGTAAACTGGCTTTTGAGTCCTTGCACGACTACGCTTGGGTCGCCGGCGAGAGTGACAACTTGTTCTGGTACAGCACGGGCATCGCACCCATTTTCACGTACATGGTTCTGACCGGCGACCGTAAGCCGTTGGAAAACGGGGTAATGGGAAAACTGCTGCTCGGCCAGCAAGCACTGCTCTCTGGGCGGGAATCTGACTCGGCGTTAAGATCTGCCTCGATCGGCATGCTGAACAAAGCGGCATACCTGACCGGCGACGGCCGCTGGATCACTTACCGCCGACGCACCGGCGTCGATACCGACATCTTTCGGCTCGGTCAGTCATTCTGGCCTGACGCGACAATCAAACCAGCCGCGCCGACCGATCTGGCCGGCCGATGGACCGTGTATCGCCTGTCCGCGCCTGCGTGGGATGCTCGTCGAAGCGGCTTGCCGTTCGACGATTCGTTTTACTTCGGCAGCTATCGTAGCGAACCCGGCGTTTCCGGCGACTTCATCCTGTTGGATGGTTTCAACGGCGCCTCGCGTAATCCTTACCATACGTTCGACATTCTTCAGCTTCGGATCGATGGGCGGACGATTCTTGATGGGTACAATAACCAGGTAATCACCAGCGCCGACGGAATGGTCGAGCCTGTTGTTGCCATGGATGCCGCGTTGCAATATGCCGATGTACTCGGTTCGACCGCGATGGCCGTCGGCGAAGTGCCTGACGCGGCATTCTGCAACTGGCGCCGTTCGCTCGTCCAACGAACAGGCCGCTACGCACTGGTCGTGGATGACCTCGCCTTTCGCACGAGTAGTCAGAACATGAGTGTCACAACAACGTGGCAAATTCCAGGCGGCCACTGGGACACCAAGCAGCAGATGATCCGATTGCGGCAAACGAGCAGCCGCCATGGCACCGGTTTCCAACTGCAACCGTGTGATATCCAACAGGTCCGCGGCGGACATGTTGTAACAATGGACTGGCATAGTGCCGTCAAACAGGGCGAACATCGGCTTGCCTTCTATTTAATCTGTCAAAAGGCTCCCGAGACGGAGGGCAGACCCGTCTGCGTTCGCGTGGCAGACAACGCCGCGGCATTGGCGTTGCCCGAACCGGCCTTGGCCACTGTCGGCCAGTTTGCGC
>JAJSAJ010000508.1 GCA_024274855.1 Planctomycetota bacterium
CTTGCCGCGGCTCGCATTTCCGGGTACGGATCGTCCGTCGCATCGACGAACCCGATGTTGTAGTTCTCGCCATCCGGACGCCCGGTCAGCGGCTGGTCGAGATACTGGAACCAGTGGGCACCAACGCAACATGGAGCCATCGCTGCCTCCCGGATGTAGGCAGAGTACTTGGCTGCACGATCCGCCTGGTCTTTCGCTCGCCGCAGTCCAGGATCGAACATGCCACGATCCAGTGCACCAAAATGAAACTCACCGATCATCACCGGAAAATTTAACTCCATAGCCAGCTCGTCAGCCGTGCGGTCCGACGGATGTTCGGCATAGATATTGAAGGAAACCACGTCGCAGTACTGTTTCGCAACGGAGACGATGTTCCGGTTGTACATGCCGCTGAACCGGCATCCCAGATAAAGGACACCCGGCATCTGCTTGTCCATCGCCTCGCGGCAGACGCGAAAGTATTGTTGGGCGACAAGCTTGTCCAGTTCGGTAAGGTCCGCAAACGCTCGCGTACGCTGGGGGCGAGTTAGCTCGAAAGGCTTTGCCATCTTGTCCCAGCTGGTGAACGTGGTGCCCCACTTGCGATCCAGTTGCGCGACCGACACATACTTCGTTTTCAACCAGTCGACCAGGACGCGTTTGGCTTGCAGGGAAGGGCCGTTTTTTTGTAGGCAGATCAAGGCAATTCCCGTTGACGCCCGATCAGCATTGCGCCACGGGGCACCCAGTGTCCAGGGCAACTCGTTGTGAATAAAGACACCGAGCAGCCAAGGGTCGCTCTTGAACTCCGCCTGAGCGACCAATGCCTGTTCCAGTTTGTCACGAAATGCCGGAGCAAACGGATCGGGAAACCATTTCTTCTTTTCCAGGCCGGCTTTCATGTGACTGCTGGCAACGAACATCGGCACACCCTGCACGTGGATCGAGATCGTGTACGGAACCTTGTGCAAACGCCACGCGTCCGGACTGCTCCAGCAGGCAATGGTGTTGAGCCCCCACGCCCGAAACCGTTTCATCGTAACGTCGTAGAACCGTGGCCCAAAGTCCTCGCCGTACTTACGAACGGCGTTCGCCTGAAAGAAGTCGAACGTGCGTCGCTTGCCGCGGCCTGAGTAGAATCTAGCCATTGGTTCATCCGCTTGCGGAAGCCACTGGTAATATTGCTCGCGCCCCGCAACGATTGTTTTTGAGTTGAATCGGACGCAGGTCAGACCGCTAGACCAGAAAAGCCGCCCCAAAGGATCAACCAGCCACCACTTCCCACCTTGCTGCTGCACTCGGAATCGACCGGTTGCTTCCAGTTGCGGGCCCTCTTTCCACCCACCAAATCGATCGCGATCCGCAAGTGGCGGGTGCGCCGCAAAGTACTCCTGCTCTGCCTGAATTCGGCCACGAAAATCACTTATATCGTGCAGCTTGCCGGGCCAATCGCCGTTGCTGTACTG
This sequence comes from Planctomycetota bacterium, assembly GCA_024274855.1. Taxonomy (GTDB): domain Bacteria; phylum Planctomycetota; class Planctomycetia; order Pirellulales; family Pirellulaceae; genus JAJSAJ01. Next base: position 1,446 of record JAJSAJ010000508.1, read on the forward strand.
CCCGAACTTGTCGACGAATGCCGACTTGGTTCGCCTGGGCAGTGGAATCAGTTCGATTCGGTGCAGGAGGATTGTGTGATCTCGATCGGGACGGCCCAAGAATACCTGGAACCGGACAATTCGCTTCGCATCCAACGACACACCGTTGGAAAACACCTGAACGTCGCCACTTTTCCACGGTCGCAGCAACGGCAGTTGGCCACGCATGCCGATGATCGCCGGAGGTGCCGCAATCGGCATCAGCAGACGCACCTTCTGTCCCGGTCGTAGTTCAAAGCCACCCTGGCGTCCGCGGTCCTTCACCGCAGGGGAATCGACACGAATGTTCAACTTCACGGGCGCGTCCGTCGGATTACTCGCAACCACACCGAGCAGTGCGAATCCAGACCAGTCGGTCGAGTAGCCAAGCCGATCGGGCAAAAACTTCAAGCCCGGCCACGGAGCCCGGTGCCCAAACGTGACCTTCAACGCCGGACCGCTCCCGCTCGAAACAACCTCGGTCGTGCAGTCCGTTAAGACATATCGGCCAGATTTTCCAAATAGATCGACCAACTGCTCGGCTGCTCCGGCAGCACATTCGAACGACGGAGCGACGAAGATGCCGACAAATGCCATGACAACGACACGACGGCAACCAGGTATCAAAGAAAAGAGCGGTGGCATAACGAGGCCCCTTCAGCAACAATGTCCGCTAGCACGATTATGCCTAGCTTACTTCAAGGCCCGCCGTGACTCAAATGAATCTACGGTTTCCGAGGAAACCGATGGCGAGCTTTCGGTTCCTTTCGTTCTAGGTAACCGTTAAGGGCGAGAGTGCGTGGAGCGGCATTTGTCAGTTGTCAGTTGTCAGTTGTCAGTGGAAAGAGTATGACCCGGCTGGGCTGCCTCTCTCGATGACAAATGGTAGCCGTTCACGCCGCTGGGGTCTGACGCCTTGAAAGCGAACCGGCGGTCTACATTCCGTGAACGGTTACGATAAATGAGTAATGACAAATGAGTAATGATAAATCGGGCGCGTGGGAAGTTGGGGAAAACTCCGGGGCCAGCATGTTGGCAGACGGCAACTTCGTGAACGACTGCCGTTTGGGTCGTTCTCGACATTACTAACTTCGGAACACGTTAGCCGAATGACGGGTTGGTGGATCAGCATATTTGCGCATGCGAACGCCCGGTCGAACCAGATCGACCGGGCGTCATGTGATAACGTGACGATCAAGCAGACCGCCGGCAAAGTGTCGTCCGTAGAGCCTGGCTCCGTACGTTGCGCACACCGTGCACACATATTGGACGATGGACACCGGATTCTGGTGTGCCGGCGCTCGCGTTATCTGCTGACCAATTGGTTTCGTTGGTCGAGCGAGCTTGACACACCCTACACGGGCTGCGACCGTGGGCCACATTAGGTGCCAGCCTGGTCTTTTGGTGCCGGCTTGGCGTCAGCCTGCATCAAGGCCACAACAGCTGCCTTGTATTTGGCGCGAGCGAGGTTCAGTCGTGCAGTGACGCTGCACTGAGTCGTCTCTTTGCCAACGACAAACACCTTGGCATCGCCTGATTTCTTCGCCAGCTTGTCTGCTGCTTTCGGACAACTGCACTTTTCCTCGCCGACCAGATAAGTCATTTTGACCTGATCCATCGCCGACTTGGCAACATTCGCGCAATTGGCAGCTTTGTCCGGACAATGGAGTTTCTTGCCCGCAACCGTGACGGTGCCACTGGCCTTGCACACCTTGGGCTCAACAAACGCCGCGACAAAATGTTCGGTCGAGTCGACCAACGCCGTCAACGCTTCGCCTTTCTTGTCAAAGGTCTTGTCACCGACAACAAAACGGATCGGCTCATTCGACTCTTTAGCCAACTTGGCAGCTGTTTTCGAGCACGGAGTCTTCTTCTCTCCGACGACAAACGTCATTTGAGGGAGACGCTTCATGGCAGTCGCAACAGGACAATCCTTGCATTCCGGTCCACAGTCGCCGCTGCATGCCGTCTTGCTGCAGGTACCCGATGCACAACATGCCCCGCTTGCCTTTTTTGAAACGGGCGACGAACAACACGATCCTACCGCCTTTTTTGAAACGGGTGATGAGCAACACGAACCGGCTGTTGCTTGGGAATCAGGTGACGAGCAGCACGATCCCTTTAGCGTTTTGGAAACCAGCTTGACGCCGGCATCTTGACAGGACGGACATTCTTTCGATGCGGCCGAGCAGCACGAAGAACCTCCGCCACTCTTGTCCTGCGAAGTGGCCACGGGAGTTGTTGGAACGGGAATGCCGGCCGTCTGTCTTGAACATGCGCCCCCCGAACAGGCTGTGCTGCCAGTCGTGGCGCACTGTTTGCCGCCCGGGGCGGCGTCCGATGAGCCCGAACTCGGACAGCACTTAGGTGAATCTCCACCCTGCAGGGCGAATACCGCGGATGCCACTGCCAGCACACCAAGACCAACCATTGACTTCAACATACGTGTTCTCCATTCGGAACTAGAAAAGAAGATGAGACGACAGCCCAACGCGAAGGCGGATCGTAGCTCGTGCACAACCTACGCGCGCACCTACACGACCACGATTCACATCTGGTTCTGCCTTATCCGGTTCTTGGCCAGCAGGTAACGCACCCCCACTTGCCAACACACACCTTCCGGATCGGTACTCCAACCTGTCTGGAGTACTTGACAGACTAGTCGATCGGCTTCAGACCGTCAAGCATTCACAGATGGCTGACCAGCCAGAGTACTCACGCCCCGCTCGCGAAGTCTTCCTGTACTCCAACAGAGGGGCCGTGCCGGGCATTGAACATAAAAACGCTACCAAGCTAGATACCGGCAACGAAGCGTTCGCAATTCCGGCGAGCTTTTTTTGCTTCGGCCAACAGCGTATCGAGCCCACCATCACCGGGCGTCAAGCATTCGATCACCAGATCACCACCATTGAACCCACCTTTTTTCAACACACGTAACCCCTTGGAAAAGTTGACACGGCCGGTCCCCGGAGTGATCAAGACATCGCGAGTCGGTTTACCATCCTTGACCGTCATCGTAAAGTCTTTGATGCACATACCGACTTTGACCAACCCGGCAACCGTCTTGGCATCATCGACCGGATCCAGCTCGCCATTAGAATAATAGAAGATATTACCCGGATCGTACCACAAGCTGAAATTCGAATGTCCGACGATCTCGATGCACTTTCGGCATTGCGAGCCGGTTGAATTCAAGCCGCCATGGGGTTTGACGGTAATGGGAATCTTCTTGTCGGCGGCGTAGTCACAACACTCGGCCACCGCTTTGTAATATCGATCATAGAGTTTGACGTTTCCGATGCCGCCCATCAACAGTGATTTGACACCGGCAGCAGCACAATTGTCGATGATTCTGCGCAGTCCGGCGATTCCCGCCTCGAGCGACTTCGCAACTGGAATTGGACCGCAATATGCCGACGAGGCAATCAGCCCACGCTCGCGCACTTCTTTTCCAACTTGGCGGGCCTCTTCGAGCGTTGTGTCAGCCGAGATGACAAAAGTCCATTTCTTTCCGTCTTTCGGCTTGGTACTCATCAGACCAACGTACTTATAACCGGCCGTCGCAATCGCATCCAATGCAACCTGATAGTCGTACTTGCCCCACGGTCGCGTGTAGATGCCGATCTTGTATTGGGGACCATCCGTATCGGACGCAGCATTTGCCAGTCGCGCTGCCAACGGCGATGCCACGATTACCGCGCCGGCACTGGCTGCTCGAGTTAGAAAGTGACGACGCGTGATTGAGTCGAGATTAGTCATTTTACTGGTCCTTGGTTTTCTTTTGAAGCAACTTCTTGTGATGTTCGGAACCTTCTCGCAGCATTTTCGCGCCACATTGTGGACACCGCTCGTCCTGGCAGGGAGCACCTCGCTGATGATTCGTGCGCTCTCCACATTTTGGACAGATACAATTTCCACCCGCTCCCATCGTATGTCCGCCAGGTACCATTGTCTTACTCCTTATCAGAATGTGATTCCGGTGCCGGACCAACCACGGCAAACAAAGGCCTCGGCACGCAACCATCGAATATACCACGTTTTCCCGGTCCATCCCAATAGCCGATCGCTCGTGCCGACCACCCCACGGATGACGTTGAGATAGGTCCCACGGATGGCAGAGCCGACCCACGGATGAGGAGGATATAGGTCCCACAGATGGCAGAGCGGAGTCACGGATGATGGTGAGATAGGTCCCACGGATGGCAGAGCCGACCCACGGATGAGGA
>JAJSAJ010000509.1 GCA_024274855.1 Planctomycetota bacterium
CTTTGCGACGTCCAGAGTGACCTTGGCCGGATAGACGAGTCCCCAGTCCCGGCGCCGTTCGAAGGACTCGAGTAACACGGCCAGTGACGCCGAGACGCGGCCATCGAAATAGGGTGTGCCGTTGATTGTAATGCGGACCGGCTGGCTGAAATCGACCATTTTCGGGTGCAGCCAAAGGGTCATTCGGGACACGTTCATAGTCGTAACGTCCAGCCGGTTCGCGCCTCGATTGCTTGCTTCGATCGAGGCACCGTTGCGATTGACCGTCTTGCGAATCAACTGCCATTGGTTCCATTGTTCTATCGGGCAGTCCTTGCGACCACTGTGGCCATTGCCGCGCACTGTATCGTATTCCAGAGTCCCCTCGATGGTCCCGTTGAGCGTGATCCACCGATTGTGACGCACAGGGTAGCACATTCGGGTGACCCAGCCGGTTGGCGAAGCGAGCACGATGTGGGGAAAGAAAGGATCTCGTCGTAGATTGCGACCGGCTTCGAAAAACTCGAGAATGTGTTGTTTTGCATACCCTATCGGATGTCCTTCCGGGTGCTCCCTGAAGACGTGTGCGATGCCTTTTTCAGTAAGCATTCTATCCGCCTGCCGAGCATAGGCGATGTCGGTGTCGCGACCACGGATGCCATGTGTTGCATCGGTAACGCCATGCAGGATACAGAACGGTGTGCCGCGGATTACGGGCCAATAAGCCAGAGCCCACGCACCGGCACTGCCGATGACGGCCGCGAACCGATCGGGCTGCCGCTGTATTTGGTGATAGGCCCCGAAGCCACCCATCGAGTGTCCCATGAGGAAGACTCGATCCGCGTCCACATTGAAGCGTGTCTTACATTCCCGGATAACGTCGGCAAGGTAGTCATCCGCTTCCGCCAGGCACCAGCGTGCATTGTCGTTCTTGTTCCATGGCGCCGAAGGCCCGACGCCGACCATGCCGATCGTCTCGAAGATGTCACCCAATCGCTAGCTGGTCTTCGGCGTGTCCGGGTCAGCCGGCCGCATGTATCGGTCCGGTGTTGTTCGCAGGCTGCCTTTGCCGCCGCCGTGCATGAAGACGACCAGGCCGGTCGGTCGCTCGGCGCGATAGTTCGTAGGGACGACTAAGTACAGCAAATCGTCCGGGTGTTTCTGGCGTAGCTGGGGTTGTGTGAAATGCTCTTTCTCGTAGTAGCCTGGTTTCACGGCCTGAGTCGGTCGGAAGCGAAGTGCCTTGATGACGTCTTTCCAATTCTGGTCATATGCTGCAAGCTTATGCGACAGGCTCGCCTTTTCGTCTGAATCCTTGCTTTGAAGATACTGCCTGGCGAGTGTTATCGCATCGCAGAGGTCGCTTGCCCGTGCCAATTCGGCCGATACTGCCACTAGGAAGAGACTGATCACGACGAAGCCTGGGGGAAATGCAATCCGTCGATCGTGTCTCTTCATGATGACCTCCTTCGATTCCAGGGCCCCCTGTGTTTCCTCGCGGCGAGATCTGTCTTACCATCCGTATCGATACAGATCAAGCTGTTGTGGGGCGGTCTCCTGACCGTCCCACGCGTGAACCTCCGGTCTTTGGCGGGCGGGAGACCCGCCCACAACGGGTGCAAGCGTGTTGAGCTGCCGCACTGGCTCCGCTCGTGTTTCAGGTTGTTTGACGATAGCAGTGTTTCTCCGGCGCGTGCTCAGGCAGTGCCACTTCCCTTTGGAGTCTGAACAAACACCGAGCATTGTTGACTTGTTGCCAAAAAGCAAGTGACTAATCGGATCGAATCAATGGGGCCCCACGCGGTAGCTCGAAGTTCGTTGACGGTTCTGCCGTCCTGTGAATTTGCACGGGCCACCAGCCGGTGATAGAATGGTCGACGGTGTTGTGGTTGTTTGGTTTTCGCCGGAATTGCACTGCAAAGACCTGTCCCACCGCTGAACGGGACGCGATCTCATCTCGACGTCGCAAAGCTCCGTGCATCCGGCCGTCGTTGCATCCGAAACGGCGCTGTTCGACGTGCGTTTCACTTGCCGCGGGCGGCAACTCATCCGGCCGGCAAGGCAGCGACCCTTGGAATCCGCGTGAGGAGATATGCTCATGCTCCGGGTACTTTTCTTCGTCCTGGTATCGTGGCTCGTCTTGGTTTCCTGGCCGGTCCGCGGCACTACCGTGTGGGCTAAAGACCCACCGACAGCTAAGCCTGCTGCGAAAACCGAGCCACAATCCGAGGCGGAGACGCAACCGGTGGGCAAGCCGCCGGCAGCATCCAAGAAACTGAAAGCTCCGAAACCCGCGTCGGGAAAACCGGCTTCCGTGGCATTTGGGATTGAAAGTCCCCCCGTTGTTCAGGAATCGGGCACGACGAAGGCTGGCGGGTTGCCACCGGTACGGCAGGAGCACGTCATTTATGTTCCCTACAAGAAACTGCTGGATGTGTTCGAAGACGAGGATTCGTCGATTGTACTGCCGTACGGCCAGTTTTTGCAGATGTGGAGTCGTCTGGCGAAACCCGATCAGCGAGGTACGACGCCTCCGGTGCAGGCGGTGATCACACGCGCCGACTATGTGGGCGCGGTCCAGGGCGACTTGGCGCGGCTGAAGGCAACGTTGGACGTCGATGTGCTTGTTTCCGAGTGGGCGCGGTTGCCGGTCGAGTTTGGTGATGTGGCCATCGGCGCGGCACAGGCTTCGGACGACTCGGTGCTGCTGCGGGGCGTGGGCGAAGGGCGGTACGAGCTGCTGGTTCGTGGCCGAGGTAAACACCAGATCACGCTGAATCTGGTGGCGGGCGTGAAGTCGGCCCCCGACGGGCGTAGTTTCGTCGTGCAGTGTCCGGCAGTTGGCGTCAGCACGCTGGATTTGGAAATCCCCGAACCGGACTTGGCTGTGCAGGTCGCGCCGCGGCGCACCGCCCAGACGCGAACCAAAGGGAAGCAGTCGACGCAAGTCAGCGCCGTGTTGGGTGCCACCAAACAATTCACGGTCAGCTGGCAACCCAAGTCCGGCCGGATGGGCGAGACCACCGGACTGGCCAACGTCACCGACACGATCGTTGTCGAGGTGGGGGACGGTGTTGTCCACACACAGGCCGTGTTTGACTACCAGATCCTCCGTGGCACATTAAGCGAATTGGTGGTTGAGATCCCGGCAGAGCAACGCCTGTTGGATGTCCAAACGCCCGGCTTGCGTGACTGGCAGACCGAGTTGGTTAAGGAGCGACAGCGTGTCAAGGTGCGTTTGCACGCGCCCGTGACCAAGGCGGTTCGTCTGGAACTGCACACGGAGGCCCCGATGGCCGCTGCCGCGTTCTCGGTCGGCCGCATGCGCGTGGTCGGCGCGGCACGAGAAAGCGGCATCCTGGCCATTCGCGGTGCCGAGGACGTGGGATTGGAGTTCGTAGAGCGTACCTCGGTTACTCGTATTGATGCTGCCGACGCTCCGGAATCATTGCGCAAACCGCGCAGCACGTTCTATAAGTTTTTCACCCCCGACCACCAACTGTCTGTCGTGGCCTCCGAGCTGCAACCTCGGATCGTCGTTGACAGCCACGTATCGATTCTGTTGGACAAGACACGTCTTACGGTGCGAGCCGATTTTCGGTATCAGGTCTCGCGCTCCGGGATCTTTTCGCTGGCCTATCGTTTGCCGACTGGATTCCAAGTCGACGACGTGCGGACGGAGTCGATGGAGCGGTTCGAGGTCACAGCGGCCAAAGACGGGCAGACGCTGACCGTCTACTTCACCAAGAAGTTGCTCGGTGACCTGGCTGTGGCCGTAACCGCCAGTCAGACGCGAGATCGAGCGGCCGGCCAGTTGACAATCCCGCTGCCGGAACCGCTGAACATTACCCTGGAACGAGGGCTCGTTGCTGTTTTGGCCCCTGAGTCGTTGGAGATTAAGACGGACGCGGCTCAGCTTCAGGCCGCACGTGCCGCGACACCGGCAGAGCTGACGGCGAAAGGGTTCCAGCCGAAAGCTCCGGACGGCTCGGCATTGGCTGCGGCCTTTTCGTTCGTCACTCGCCCGGTTCGCATCGTACAGACGATCACCGAACGGCCTCGGCGGATGACCGTCATGGTTGGCACGGTGGCCAATGTGCGGGAAGATGTTGTCCAAGTTGCAACGGTGTTGCACTATCGCATCCAGTTCGCCGGCACCGATACCTTTCGGCTTGTCGTGCCCGCCGCGGTCTCCGATCGACTGCAAATCGACGGGAACGCGATCAAGGAGCGACGTCCCGCGGAACAGCCCCGCGAGGACGGGACCATTGAGTGGACGATTGTGCGGCACTCCGAAGCATTAGGCGAGTGTACGTTCACAGTCACCTACGATCAGAAGATCTCGATTCCCGAACAGGGAATGCAATTTGATTTGGTGCCGATCCAGGCGTTGGACGTCGACCGAGAGGCAGGCGAAATCGCCATCCAAAAAGATCGTGCCCTGTCGGTCGCGGCGACCCCAAGTGGCCTGGAAGAAATCGACCCGCGTGAACTGACGCAACCGCTCGGCTCACAACCTTACCTGGCCTACCGTTATTTCCAGCATCCAGCTCGCTTGACACTGAGTGTCACGAAATACGAACTGCAAGATGTGGTCAAGACCGTCGTAAGCCGGGCTTATATCGAGGCCGTTGTCACGGAGGACGGTCCGGTGACCATGCGAGCTCGTTACGCCTTGAAGTCCAGCGAGCGCCAACGCTTGGCAATCACGCTCCGCAACCCGCGAATCCTGGGGATTACCGTGGCCGGACAGGCGGTCGCTCCGGAAAAGACGCCTCCCGCGGCCAACACCGGTGCCGAGGATAAGACGTACTTGATCAATGTGGCCCGGTCGACTGCCACGGACGAACCGTTTCAGATCGCCGTTGTCTTCGAATCGCCGCTGCCCGAATCGTCGCTCAGCATCACGAATCTTCTGCAACTGGCGCTGCCTCGCTTTGCGGAAGGCGTCAAGTTTCAACAGGTTTACGTGCGCGTCTGGGTCCCCAGAGACTATCGGTTGGTCGGAGACCCCCAACAGTTCACCAGCCATGTCAGTGTCGGATTGTGGGATGCACGCCAGATTACACAGGCTTCAGACAATCCAGATTCATGGTTTCCCAAAGATGTTTCCTCGTTCGATTTTCAGGTCGGAGGAACTCCCTATCTGTTCAGCAGCCTGACTGCTCCCTCGGAGTTGGCGATCGAGTACTGGCACATTCCGACCATGACGGTCATTGCCAGCTTGGTCGTCTTGTTTGTTGGCGGGCTGCTGCTGCGATGCTCGTTGGATGTCAAGGTATTCACGGTTTTGGCAGTTGTATTTGCCGTGGCGCTGGCCAGGCTGTTCTGGCCATCGGTTGTTTTCAGCTGGTTGCTTGCCGCGCGTCTGGGAATTGCTGCAGTCATCGCGTTGTGGCTGGTCGCCTGGTTGCTGCATGTTCGCCGCGCCGGTTATTTGCAACTTGCTTCATCTCAGTTGCTCAAGGCGGGATCAAGGACGGCAAGTCTTGCGACCCCGAGCGGCTTGTCTTCGGTTGTTGACGATACGTCGACGCTGTCGGAACCGCCGGATGTGGCGACGGCCGAGCAAGCCGAGCAGTCTGGGCAAGCCGAGCAAACATCCGAGCCTCTCGATGCGGGCGCCAGCCCCTTCGTGTCGCCGGCCGAACAGGTTGATGACCAGCCGGATCAACCGGAAAGGGGGCATGATGAGCAGTAGTCACCGCGGCCCGGCGCTGGTTGGCCTGTTGGCCCTGCTGTGCGTGCCGGTTCTGCTATCCGGCGAAGTTTGCGCGCAGGTTGCCAAAGGGCCTGCACGGACCCGTTATGTCTATATTCCATCGGACCAGCTGCAGGTGCTGTTCAAAGACGCGTCGCGTGGTGTGCTGATGCCTCGCGAGAAGTTCCTGGCGTTGTGGCGGGAAGCTCGCCGTCAGGCCGAGTTGCAGGCTGGCGATCCGGTCGATGCGGTACTGACGGGCGCGAGTTACACGGCGCGTTTGGACGACCACGCGTTGCGGATCACGGGGCGTATTCAAATTGCGAAACTCCGTGACGGACGGCAGATGCTGGCACTGCCCTTCGGCGGTCTGGCAATCGAGTCGGCACGCATCGCTGGCCATCCGGCTCGGTTTGGTCGACTGGATGAGGCCACCGTTTGTCTGCTGCTCGACAAGCAGGGCCGCTTCGAGCTGGAACTGGAAATGTCGGCTCCACTGGTACGCAAGGAGGGCAATGTCGCAACCACGCTGCGTCTGCCGCCGATACCTGCCTCTGAGCTGTCGATCCGGTTGGCGCGGAGCAAGCGATTGCAAGTTGGGGAGACTGTGCTGGATTCCGGTAACACGATTGGCGACCAGCGGTCTTACCAGCTGGCCATCGGCCCGACCGGTCTCGTTCCCTTGATGATTTCGGATCGATCCGCGGGCGGCAACCGCACACCCTTGGTGTTAGCTTCCAGCCATTCGATCGATTACGTGGAACCAGCCGGATTGCGCTGGCAAGTCGCTCTTGAACTACAGGTATATGCTCGTGCGGCTGATACGTTCCACCTCGAGGTTCCGCAGTCGGTGGAAGTCGCCGAGATCAAGGCGCCGCAGCTTGCCCATTGGAC
>JAJSAJ010000510.1 GCA_024274855.1 Planctomycetota bacterium
ACGGAGAAAGATGTCAACGACAGCCTCGAGCAGGCCGGCTTGCCTCGACATGGCAAGACGCAATTGTACGACGGTCGAACCGGCGTGGCACTGGAGCAGGAAACAACCGTCGGTTACATCTACATGCTCAAACTCCACCATCTGGTGGATGACAAGGTCCACGCCCGCAGTACGGGCCCCTATTCACTGATCACACAACAACCGCTTGGTGGTAAAGCCCGGTTTGGTGGACAACGATTCGGAGAGATGGAAGTTTGGGCCCTGGAAGCATATGGCGCAGCCTACATTTTACAGGAATTGCTCACGGTGAAGAGCGACGATGTAGAGGGACGCACCAAGATTTACGAGTCGATGGTAAAGGGAGAGAACACGCTGGAAGCCGGAACACCGGCCAGTTTCGATGTGCTGACCAACGAGATTCGTGGGTTGGCACTGAACATGCAGCTGGAAAAACGCCGCGTCTAGTCTATCAGCTCGGCTGGTCGCGAAGTTCGTTCATGCGACTAATTTGAACTTCGTGAGACGCGTCAGAATATCGATCAGGGATCCCCAAAAGGAGCACGGGCACATGACCATTGGCGAAAGCTCTTATGACCGAATTAATGACTATGCTTCGGTCAAGATTAGCCTGGCTCGGCCACACGATATCCGCGGCTGGTCGTTTGGTGAGGTAAAAAAACCCGAAACGATCAACTATCGAACCTATCGTCCCGAAAAAGACGGCTTGTTTTGTGAGCGAATTTTTGGACCTGAAAAGGATTGGGAGTGCGCTTGCGGCAAGTACCGCGGAATGAAGTATAAGGGAATGATTTGCGATCGTTGTGGTGTTAAAGTCACGCATTCCCGAGTGCGCCGCAAACGAATGGGCCATATCGAACTGGCCGCGCCAGTCGTTCATATCTGGTTCTTCAAAGCGATGCCCAGCCGCCTCGGTAATCTGCTGAACATGAAAACCAGCAGCCTGGAAAAAGTGATCTACTTCCAGGACTACGTGGTGATCGACCCGGGGAGCACCGAGCTGGAAAAACAGCAATTGCTGACCGAAGAGGAGTTTCGCGCTGTTCGGGAACAGTATGGCGAAGGGAGTTTCGAGGCGGATATGGGAGCGGAAGCCGTTCGCAAACTGCTCCGTGATCTCGATCTCGTTCAACTGTCCGACGCGCTTCGGAACGAGCTGGTCGAAACGAAGTCGAAACAGAAGACCAAGGACCTGACGAACCGACTGAAAATCCTCGAGGCGATTCGAGACAGCGAGAATCAGCCCGAGTGGATGGTGTTGGATGTGATCCCGGTCATTCCGCCCGACCTCCGCCCGCTGGTCCTGCTTGACTCCGGTAACTTTGCCACAAGCGATCTGAACGATCTCTATCGGCGGATCATCAACCGGAACAACCGCCTGCGAAAACTGGTCGATTTGAATGCTCCGGAAGTGATCATTCGCAACGAAAAACGCATGTTGCAACAGTCGGTAGATGCGTTGTTTGACAACAACCGATGCAAACGGCCCGTCCTTGGCAGCAGTAACAGACCCCTGAAGTCCTTGACGGATATGATCAAGGGCAAACAGGGACGGTTTCGCGAGAACCTGCTCGGCAAACGAGTCGATTATTCGGCGCGCAGTGTCATTGTGGTTGGCCCGACGCTGAAGCTTCACCAGTGTGGATTGCCTAAGAAGATCGCTCTGGAACTCTATCAGCCCTTTATTATCCGCAAACTCAAAGAGCTCGGGCATGCCGACACGATTAAGAGCGCAAAGAAAATGCTCGAGCGCAAAGACGAGGAAGTCTGGGACATTCTTGAGGCAGTGATCCAGAACCACCCAGTTCTGGTCAATCGAGCACCGACTTTGCACCGCATGGGTATTCAGGCCTTTGAACCAGTTCTGGTGGAAGGTAATGCGATCCATCTCCATCCACTGGTTTGCAAAGGATTCAACGCCGACTTCGACGGTGACCAAATGGCCGTCCATTTGCCGCTCTCGATCGAAGCGCAAGTCGAAGCGCACACGTTGATGATGTCGACGAACAACATCTTCGCACCTTCAAACGGCCGACCGATTATGAGCCCGTCTCAGGATACGGTGATGGGGTGCTATTACATCACCCTGACGCTGCCAGGCCGCAAAGGCGACGGGATGAAGTTTGCAACCCTCGACGAAGCCGATCTGGCATTTTCCGAAGGAGTGCTCGACCTCCATGCCGCCATCGAAGTTCGGTTGCCGAAAGACCAGGTTGCTCGAAATGAAAACGATGAACGGAGTCAACCGGGTACCCGTGTCAGAACGACCTACGGACGTGTACTTTTCAACATGATGCTGCCTGTCGGCATGGACTTCTACAACCTGCCACTGAGCAGTGGTGATTTGGCAACGGTGATTTCCGACTGCTACAGCCGCCTGGGCCGAAGCGCGACGATTGATTTGCTGGATGACATGAACCAGCTTGGCTTTCGTGAAAGCACTCGCAGTGGTCTCTCTTTCGCCACGGATGACTTGGTCACACCAACAACAAAAGCAAAGATCATCGCGGAAGCCGAAAAGGCTGTCTTCAAGTTCAAGAGGCTGTACGATGGCGGTGTGATCACCGACCCCGAACGCTACAACCAGGTACTTGATACCTGGACACACGCTCGAGAACGCATCACCAAGGAAATGATGGCCGCAATGAAAGCGGACGATCGTGGCGGTCATGGCTATGTCAATCCGGTCTACCTGATGGCCCATTCCGGTGCCCGAGGTGGTGTCGAACAAATTCGACAATTGGCCGGCATGCGGGGGTTGATGGCCAAACCAACCGGTGAAATCATCGAAACACCGATTAAGGCCAATTTCCGAGAAGGGTTGACCGTGCTGGAGTATTTCAGCTCGACGCACGGGGCACGAAAAGGCTTGGCCGACACGGCTCTGAAAACAGCCGATTCCGGCTACTTGACTCGAAAACTGGCCGACGTTGCACAGAATGTCGTGGTGACTATCGAAGACTGTGGAACGACACAAGGTGTTACCAAGGGCGTCATCTACCGCGGTGAGAAAGTTGAAGTGCGGTTGGCAGACGCAGTCAAGGGACGCGTTAGCCGCCAGAATATCGTCAATCCCGTCACCGATCAGGTGATTGTCGCTGAGAATGAATTAATTACACCTGAGATCGCTTTCCAGATCGAAGACCTTGGCCTTGAGAGAATTCAGGTTCGCAGCCCGATGACTTGCGACGCAACACTCGGCGTCTGCCGGCGATGCTACGGTATGGACCTGTCCACCGGAGACATGGTCGAAGCCGGCATGGCCGTCGGTATTATCGCAGCCCAGAGTATCGGTGAACCAGGAACCCAGCTGACAATGCGGACGTTTCACATCGGTGGAACAGTCAGCATGAGCGTCGAAGAGAGTGAAACGCTTGCTCGAAAAAGTGGCGTCGTCAAGTTGATCCGAATGCGATTCGTCAAGAACGATGCAGGGTAGAGCATCGTGCTGACACGAAATGGCGAAATCGCCTTGCTCGATCCAAAAGGCCGAGAACTCGAAAAATACGACGTGCCTGCCGGTGCTGTGTTGATGGTTGACGAGAATCAGGAGGTTACGGCCGGACAGGTGCTCTGCCAATGGGATCCGCATAGTATTCCAATTCTCGCCGAAGTCTCCGGTAAAGTTCGATATGAGGATATCGTTGAGGGCGAGACTCTGCGATCGGAAAAGGATGCCGGTGGACACGTTCGCCGTATGGTCATGGATCTGAAAGGCGATCTCCATCCACAGATCATCATCGACGATGCCGAAGGACGCACGCTCGACGTTTACTATCTGCCGGAACGAGCACACATCGAAGCCGACGATGGACAGGCGATCCAAGCGGGTGCCGTGTTGGCCAAAATGCCGCGTGAAGCATCCGGCGTAAGCGATATCACCGGTGGTCTGCCGCGAGTTACCGAGATCTTTGAGGCTCGGAAGCCGAAAGATCCGGCCGTCATTGCCGAGGTGGATGGTACGGTAGAGATTCATCAAGAAAAACGACGAGGCAAGAGACGAATTATCGTACGGAGCGAAGCCGGCCTGGAGCGGGAACATCTGGTCCCCCACGGAAAACGGTTCCTCGTCCACTCCGGCGATATCGTCAAGTCTGGTGGTGCGTTGGTCGACGGCCCCTTGGTGCCTCATGACATTTTGCGAGTTTCCGGCGAAGAGGCCGTACAACAGTATCTGCTGCATGAAATTCAACAGGTCTACCGTAGCCAACGCGTTGAAATTAACGACAAACATGTCGAGATTATCATTGCTCGAATGCTGCGAAAAGTTCGGATCGAGCACGCTGGCGACACGAATATGTTGCCCGGTTTAGTCATGGATCGCTTTGACTTCCGAGCCGCGAATATGGATTTAGCCAAGTGTTTGAAAATCACACATACGGGTGACAGCGAGTTCCAAGAGGGAGCGATCGTCCCCAAAGATGCATTCGAACAAGGCAATGCTCAGGTTGAAGCGCTCGGCGGGACGCCGGCCAAGGGAACGCGACCAAGACCGGCCGTAGCCAGCACCCAATTGCTCGGCATTACCAAAGCATCCGTGCAAAGCTCCAGCTTTATCTCGGCGGCCAGCTTCCAGGAAACCACGAAGGTGTTGACCGAAGCCGCGTTGGCCGGCAAGGTCGATAAACTGGTTGGATTGAAGGAAAATGTAATCCTTGGCCACTTGATTCCAGCAGGCACCGGCTTTCGATTGTTCCACGAAGCAGAGGTACGCTATCGACCGGAAGTGCTGCATGCAATGGCAGCGGAAAAAGAGCGCGCTTTGGAAACAAGCTTCCCGTTGCTGCAGGCGTCTGAGCCGGCCGATTCACCTGATGCCGACACGGCACCAACCACACCGGCACCAACCACACCGGC
>JAJSAJ010000511.1 GCA_024274855.1 Planctomycetota bacterium
CCTTAGCGGCGAGACTGATTCACCCATGGGGCAAGCCCACGGGGGTCTGTACGCGGAAGAGTGCGACTGAAGTTCCAGCGACCAACGGGAGTGGGCGATTGGGGCCCCGAGCGGTAGCTCGGAGTTGGTTGCGGCCCTGCCGCCTTGTGGAACGTGCGATCAGGAATTACCGTCGGTTCGGCGACAGAATGCCAGAATCCCGGCGACGTCGGTAGGCAGTTCACTTTTCGACGTGTCCTCGACCGATTCCACCTCATCGGAGCCTGTGGGGCTGTCCGAACCGACTTTCTCGCTGCGAGCGGCGGCCAGCACATCAGCGACACTCATTGTCTTGGGCGATTTGGTCGGTTCAGAGACCTTTGTGGCCGTCTCGGGTACGTCGGCCTGATCGTCCGCGGGCGCTGTTTTTGCACGAGCGGCGGCCAGCACATCAGCGACACTCATTGTCTTGGGCGATTTGGTCGGTTCAGACGCCTTTGTGGCCGTCTCGGGTACGTCAGCTTGATCGTCCGCGGGCGCTGTTTTTGCACGAGCGGCGGCCAGCACATCAGCGACACTCATCGCCTTGGCGGTTCCGGGGGAAGCTTTCACTTTATTCGTCCGTGTGTCGGCGCCCGATGTTGACGTTCGGGCGGCACGAAGTTTGTCGGCAACATCCGACCTACCCGCTGTGTTCGGCTTGCGCGCTGCAGCCAAGATCTGGGCCACATCAAGTTCCGAGGCAGTCGTCGGCTTGGCGGCTGCCGTCGAACTGGCCGACGAAGCGGGTTTTTTATTCCTCGCAGCCGCCAGGATATCCGCGACGCTCATCTGTTGTGGAGTGTCAGCGGGGCTAGCCTTCGGTGCCGGCTCGGCCTCCAAATCCGTCTTCTTGGTCCCACCGCGCGCGGCCGCCAAAATATCGGCCACACTGGATGGCTTTTCGGGCTTTGATGACGAGGTTTTGGCTGAGGGCCCCTTTTTCGCGCGGGCCGCGGCCAGAATATCGGAAACCGATCCTTTCGCTTGTTTCTTCGCTCCCGTCGATTCCGCTTTGGCAGGCTTTGCCGAACGGGCAGGTGATTTCGCCGGCGACCGCTCAACTACCTTCAGGTAATCGATATCGACGTCATACCATCCATGCTGGTTGTCCATTTCAAACTCGACCAATGCCCGTCCCTTCATATTGACGGTCTTGACCAGACCGGTCACGTCGCGGAATCGTCGCAGTTCAGGGCATCGGTCATCGACCACAACGTACTTGCCCGTGTACTCACGCTTCAGTTTCTCGATATGGAGGAAAATCATGGGGACGATTCCAAGCTGGATTTCAAGTTATCAGGATGCCATGCGCGCACCGTGCGGACGCGGCTAACAGGTTTCTACGGCAACTCCGCCGTCATTTTGGTCTCTGGAAGATTCGACCGAGCGGAATTGCAAGGCAAAACGATATTCTGAGGTCATACGTTTCTGAAATCAAGGCTCCGGCACTGTTTGCAACAGCTGGATCTCGTACTGCCAGCGCACCGTACCCGGCCAACTTGCATTGGTGGGGCTCATCATCAGATATTTGTTTCGTTGATCCATCGAGGCAGTCACATCGGAGCCCGATTCCATCGATCCACAGTAGACGGATTGAAAACCGGTTGGCAGGTCAATCTCGAGCTCCAGGCCCCGCCGCTGCCTGTCTGGACTGTGACAGCTTAGGGAATACGGTGTTTTCAAAGTGTACGTTGTTTCAAACTGCACATTTGTTTCGTACGGGCACGCACAGGCCACATCGAACACCAGTCGGCGTTGGATCGGATAGGCCTGAACGCTAAGTGACCAGTGATTTCGGCCAGCCATTCCCAACAGCAGTCCGACGGCCGGCATTTTGGCGCGGGGTTGGAAATCCGCCTGTTGCAGGGCAGGACTTGGGGGAAACGCCTGTCCACCATTCCCTTCACGCGACTGAAACAGAATGTCCGTTGCCGCACCGTGCACAACAACTATGCGATGAGCCAATCGATCCTTGCACCGAAAAAACACGACGCGCAAACCACAACCAGACGTGTCGACCGCATCAAGCGAGTACTGTTCCAACTGTTTCACCACACAATCCACTCGGATTTGTTATCCCTTAGCCATTCAGTGGACCCGTTGCCCGGGTTGAGCGCCGTCATCGACGGTCAACAAGAACACATCTTTACCGCCTGCCCCAGCAGCGAGAATCATTCCCTCGCTGACGCCGAATTTCATTTTGCGGGGCGCCAAGTTCGCGGCCATGATAACCAGACGACCGACCAGTTGATCGGGCTGGTATGCCTGTTTGATACCGGCGAACACGATCCGCTGTTCGTCACCACCTAGACTGAGCGTGATTTTCGACAACTTGCGTGCTTCGGGCACGTCCTCGGCAGCAACAACACGAGCAACTCGGAGATCCACCTTCACAAAGTCGTCGATCGTGCACATGTCGGCTAGCGGCTCGTCATGAAGCGGTCCGGCAACGCTCTCAGGCTCATTCGTGGCTTGCTGCGGCTCGGAATCAACATCCGAATCCGTGCGGCTTTCATCAATCATCTTTTGGATATCCTTCTTATTAACACGTTTCATCATGTGCTGAAACGGAGCGATGGCGGTGCCCGTCAACTGCGTCTTCGAATCGCTCCAATGTTGAATCGGCGTACCAAACAGTTGGCCGGTCTGTTGCGCTAATCGGGGCAGAACGGGTGCAAGATAAATGGCCAGTTGGCGGAATAGATTCAGCGCAACCGTGCAAACATCATGTAAGCGTTGCGTTTGTGATGGGTCTTTGGCCATCTTCCAAGGCTCCGCCGCCTCGACGTAGGGGTTGGCACGATCCGCCAACTCCATAATCATCCTCATTGCCTTGTTGTACTCGCCTTGCTCATAGGCTTCGGCAATCGCATCGCCAGCCATCGCACCCTGCTCGAACAATCCACTGTCCGCGGGATACTCGGCCGACAGTCCCATGGTCTGCACGAACTTGGCGCTGCGGCTCGCCAAATTCACGACCTTGCCAACAATATCCGCATTGACTTTCGTCGCAAACTCGTCCAGGTTCAGGTCGATGTCATCCAGGCGAGCCCCGAGTTTTGAGGCGTAGTAGTAACGCAAATAACTCGGGTCCAGATGGCGTTCGTAAGTGCTCGCCATCACGAAGGTTCCCTTCGTCTTGGCCATCTTTTCGCCGCCGACCGTCAGGAACCCGTGGATGTGAACCTTGGTCGGAAGGGAGAATCCAGCTGATTTCAGCATTCCCGGCCAGAAGAGCGTATGGAAGTAAATGATATCCTTGCCGATGAAATGATGGATCTCTGTTTCATCGCTTCGCCACCACTGGTCAAATGCCTCGCCGTGCCGGTCGCACCATTGTTTGGTCGACGCTATGTATCCGATCGGCGCATCGAACCAGACGTACCAATAGTTGCCGGGGCTATCGGGGATTTCGAACCCGAAATACGGGTCTGGACGAGAGATGTCCCAATCTCGCAACTGCTCATGCAAGAAGTGTCCCTTCAGATAGTTCGCAACTTCCGTCTGCAAATGCCGACCAGATTGTGTCCATTGATCAAGAAATGCGTGAAGTGATTCGAGCTGGACAAAAAGATGGCTTTGGGTTCGCATTTCCGGAGTCGCTACCGATAGCGTACTGACCGGATCAATCAGATCTGCCGCACTGTACGTGGCACCGCACTTGTCACAGTTGTCGCCGTATTGATCGGGTGCGCTGCACCTGGGACAGGTCCCTTTCACAAATCGGTCAGCCAGGAAAGTACCGGCTTCGGGATCGTACAACTGGGACACATCGCGTTGGACGATCAAGTTATTCGACCGCAATGCATTCCAAATCTCAGTGCAGAACTGGCGGTTTTCTTCGCTATTCGTGCTTCCGTAGTTATCGAACACAATATCGAAGGCGTTGAAGTCCCGTAGATGCGACTCCTGCATCTCGGCGATCAACTCTTCTTCGCTTCGCTTCTCCTGACGAGCACGGATCATGATTGCCGTGCCATGGGTATCGTCCGCGCAAATGTAGATGCAACGGTGGCCGCGCAGCTTCTGAAAACGAACCCAAATGTCCGTCTGAATGTACTCAACCAAGTGCCCGATATGGATGGGGCCATTGGCGTAGGGAAGTGCGGCTGTAACGAGAATCCTTCGGCCGGTCATCGGAACTCCGTTGCGCATGGGGGAAATAGACTGTGGCCAACGGGCGCACCAGGCGCACCGGGACGAAGACATTGTAGTGGAACGTCGAAGTGAGGGGCTAGTGCCTTGGCACGGCGAAAAGCCCGGGGCGCATTCGTAAAGCCTGTATTACGAACTCCAAAGATCGTTGAGTTTGTGGTAGCCGTTCGTGGCCAAAGGCCGTGAACGGCTACTCTTTTTGACAGTCCTCCAGCGACCAACAAGAGCGGGCTGTTGGGGCCCCGAGCGGTAGCTTGGAGTTGGCTGCGGCTCGGCCGCCCTGGGCTTCCTTACCTTCCGCACTGCTTCGCCAGGACCCGCAGAGCTGGTGGCCTCTGAATTCTTGGTTGGAGCGTGGCACTCGAGCCCGGACGGGCGCCGGCCTGATACGGCGACCGATCGGCGAAAGTGGTCGTCACTTACTGACCGGTGCCGACCGGGTATGAGCCGTGATTTTGCACGAATTTGGCACGTGATCTGCTTCATTCTTGCTGCTCTGTTGCCGGTTGGCCGGCCGTTTTGTGTAGCCCGTGTGTTCTAAGTTGTGTTGTAGAAAGGTATTGTGTCGCGTGACTGTTGCTCGGTCAACTCAAGCTTGCAACCTGCGAAAGGGGCGATTAAGGAAACTGGGGTTGTAAGATTTGCAAATTCTCGGCAAAGTGTTCCGACCCAGATTCAAAATTGAGGATCCCGATTCGTTGCAACCCCCGGCCAGGATGGCCTCACGGTGCGACACCGCTTGTCATGCTTTGTCACGATGACAAGCGACCCCGTATGGGATCTCTACACGAGTGCATCGAATCCAAGGAGGGATAACGATGATCACGCTTCAAGCGATTGTGCTTGCCGCCGCGCTTTCCGGGCCCGGCGACACTGTCTTGCTCGATTTTTCGGCCCAGTGGTGTGGTCCGTGCCGGATGATGGAACCGACTATCGGGCGCCTGCGTGACGCGGGATACCCGGTTCGCCAAGTCGATGTTGATCGCCAGCCCGAACTTGCCCGCCAGTTCTCGGTTCGTCCAATTCCTTGTTTTGTGTTGTTGGTCGACGGCAAGGAAGTGCAACGTATTGTTGGTCCAGCCAGCTTTGATCGTATGGCACAGATGTTCCAACAGGCGGGAGTTTCCCCTCGACAACCGACCGGCATGGCCGTTCGAGGGCAATCGCCTGACGCGATTCCAACGCTCGGTTCAATGACGGCTCCGTCCATGGAGAGTTTTGCGTCATCGCGTGGGCCGGCGGCTACCGTTCCCGCGACGGTACCATTTGCGAACCCCGTAACTTCGCCGGCAATTCCCTCCAGCCAACCTGCTCCCGGCGTGCCAGACTATTCGCCCAATCTGGCAACCGTTCAACAGCAAGCGATGCAGGCAACTGTTCGATTGAAGGTCGTCGATCCGACAGGCCAGTCTTATGGAACTGGAACGATTATTGACACGCATGGAGATGAAGCACTGATCGTTACGTGTGGCCACATATTTCGCGAGTCGAAAGGCCGGGGGCAAATCCTAGTCGATTTGTTTTTGCCCGGTGTGCAAGGGCCTGTTGTTGGCCAGCTGGTTGCCTACGAGGCAGACGAACGAGACATCGGTTTGGTCAGTATTCGTCCCGGCGTCGCTGTCACACCAATCCGCGTGGCATCGACCAATTTTCGACCACAAGTGGGTGATACGGTTTTTTCGATCGGGTGCGATCATGGCGATCAGCCGACAGAGCGGACGAGCCGGATATCCGCTGTCGACCGCTACACGGGGCCTCCGAACCTCGAGGTTTATGGGCATCCGGCTGAAGGCCGTAGTGGCGGCGGGCTTTTCACGGCAGATGGTCAGCTGATTGGAATTTGCAACGCGGCTGATTGGCAGGACGATCGTGGAATCTACGCTTCGCTTCCCACCATCCACACAAAACTGAAACAAATTGGTCTTGAACGCGTCTACCGTCGTCAGGAAGCAGCTGTCGCATCGACATCCAGTCCTTCGCCACCAGCCGCCGTTGGAATCAATGGCAGCCAGCACTTGGAGCCACTACCGATGATGCCGGTGGCATCATCGGCGCGCGGCTCAGCCCCAGCAACGATGGCTGGAAGCGATATGGAAGTCATCTGCGTTATTCGATCGCGATCGAATCCGGCTAGTCAGAGTCAGGTCGTTATTTTGGATCATCCCCCCCAAGAAGTGCTCCAGCAACTTGCCCGCCAGGCGAACCAACCGTCCGGTCGCGGGGATCGCGTGGCCGATCTTGCTCGGCTGCCTGCCATCGGCGCTCCGTCAGCACCCGCCGGGCAGGTGAATCCCCCGATTCTGCGCGCTCAAAACCGTTAAGGTGATCATCGATACGCGTGACGTATAGTTGAACGATGTATGTGTTCACTTCACGTCACGAGGCGAATTGATGTACAGTCTGCTAATCGCAATGATCGTCATTGCTGGCATTGCCGTTGTGAACCTGTTTCTGGGTTTCTCCGCCGCGATGCTATTCGGCCGTGGACCGAAATCCTTGCGCGAGATTGGTCGGCGGATTGAGTTCCGAACGTTTTCGCCGCATCTCTTGCTCGCATTTCCAGGGAAGCGGCGGAGCAAGTCGACGCAGGTTGGCGAACTCTCGGTGTCGAACGTTCCGAATCCGAGCGACCCAAACACGGACTCGTCAAACTCGTTGCAAACAGATCCTCCCGCCGACTCCGTACCAACTCGGAAGCCAATCAACGAAACGGCCACTGGCGATCGGACACTGGAAACTAGCGATTTCGAGAGTCAACCTCCTGAAGCGATTTTGTCCGAGCAACTTCGGCAATGGCAAGCCGAAGAAGACCGCACGCCTGCTCCGAGTGCCACGATCCTGTCGGTTCTTTACCCGAACGAGGAATCGGGCGACGAAGTAGACGGCCAACTGATACGGGCGATCCGCGAAGTCATCACCGGCATCCTGCGTCGCGACCGCAAAGTGCTGATGTTCGCGAACCAAGAGTTCATTTGGTTCAGTAATGATACGTCCGCGGAAGATGCGATTGCACCGACGGAACGGATTCGGCAGAGAGTGACTCATACCCGATTCGATTGTGCGGACCAGACCATCGAGGTCTCGGTCGCAACCGGCATTGTCACTATAAGGCCGGATGACTCGCCGACCACCATCGTCGAACGGTTGCGAACCGTTGTCGCTGCCGCGCAGCAGCACGGTTACAGCACCACGGTTGTCGATTCAGGCCGCGGTCCAGCGCCGACCGAGCCATTGGAACTCGGGATCGAACAAGAGACCCTAAGCCTGTCTGGGTCTGTCTGAGGTTTCGACGTACAAAGCGGACGGTAACTGTTTGGCCGTCTGGCAGCCACTGAGGTTCAGGACTTCTTGAACCATAAACAACTTCTGAATCGAGCACGACCAGAACAGGAGATTGAAACACTCATCTTCACGAATCCCCTTAGGTTCACTGTGTGACTGCTCCGCCCGCTGAAGCAGGCGGCTTCTTTTCGGAACGCGGTGTGGGGTGGTGGTTCGCAGTTAGGTTCACTGTGTGACTGCTC
>JAJSAJ010000031.1 GCA_024274855.1 Planctomycetota bacterium
CATGCGTTCGATTTGGCGTCTGGAATCGCCCGCGTGAACGGTCGCTCCCAACTCGTCCACGCTGGCAGTACTCGAAATGAACAAGACCGTTTTCTCGGGCAAGCAGAGCTTTAGGCCGCGTGAAAACGATGCCCCGTAGGCCGCCGGCTCGTTCAGTGTGGTGCCATGCATTACCTCGATTGTTGCGTCCTGGGGGTTCAGCAACGCGTACAGATCGAGCCCGCACCAGGCGCCGGACGGATGGAGCCCGGCACGGATGTCGGTACTGGCAGGCATCCTGTGGATTTCTTCCCGCCCGAAAAAGTCATTTCGCGAGCTGTTCAATTCGGGGTAATCCCGATCGATGTTGTTCAGATAGCACCAGGTACGCAGGACATCCTGAAAGCGAGCGTGGTGGGCGCCGAGCAATTGCGAGGCGGTCGCAAACATTGTGTCACACTGCTTGCGAAAAGTGGCACCCAGTTGCCCGTCTGGGCCGCTGCCCGTGATACCGCCGGCGTATAGATGGCGGTAGCCGTTCATTTCAACCACTTTGGCCATCGGCAAAGTCCCGCTGGCTGGAATCGTCAAGACGCTGGCTTCTTTCGCCGATGTAGGCACGACGGCGTATACCTGAAGCTCAAACGCCTGGCCCGGAGTGCACGGTGGCTGCTCGACGTAGCTGGTTACCGGTAAGCTCGCCTCGGAAACCCCAGCGTTGCGGTAAGCGTTCCGCCGGACTTCGGCAAACATGTCATGGTCGGCGGTGATGTCCCGGAAGAAGACCCGTTCCTGGACCACATGAGCCATTTCGGCCCCTGCGCGTTCCAGTATCCGTGGCAGGCAGGAATAGAACTGTTGTGCTTGCTGCCGTGGAGTGCTGTTTGCCGGGCATATCGAAGCGGAATCGCACCGAATGTAAATCTCGCGGGCAGATGCCGTGGAGATCTCCACGACTTCACCGTTGCAGGTATGTCGATCGCACTCGCAGTGCACGACTAGTGGCGTCGGGCGCAACGCGGGCTCGTTCTGCATGGTCATCTGTTTTCTCCTGAGTCCGCAGCACCATTGGGGAAAATCGGAGCTTGCCTCCGACCACTCAGGGGACGGACGCAATGCCAGGCAGGAAACGCCGGCGGCGCGTCTGTCACGCTACTGAATACGAGCAGCAGTATCGGAGACTACAGCTGATCAGTCTATCATTCAGAGCCAATGATTGAAAGCACAAGAACGACACGAGACGTGTGACGCCCATTGTTGCTGTGGTTTGCGAGAAACGGGTGTTTTCGAAGACATGACATTGTTGTGTCGCTCGCTATCGTTGTAGGGCTGTGGTCGATTGATTGGCCGGGAGGAAGAGCAGAGCACCAACCGGACATCGCCACATTGATCCTGCGAGCGTATCGTAAATCGTAGCCACTGATTTGTCTAACGCCAAGCCTAAGACGCTGTCTACCTTCCGGAGTCAGGGGTTGAAGCCATGGCAACGGACGGCCACACGCTCGTCCGAGTGGATCTGAAGAAATCCAAGGTTACTGCCACCTACGAACTTGGTGGCAGTGTGGCGCAGGCCGCCGCGTTTTCGAGTGACGGTGGCAAGCTGGCCCTGACCAGAGGCCATGAGATTCAGATCTGGGACACGCGAGCGAGAGTGTCCCTAATCACCCTGCGCGCGAAACGGGAAACTCAATGGTCGCTGGCATTTATACCTGATGGAAATCGAGTTGTTTCGGGAGGTCGCGGCAAGGTGACGCTATGGGATCTGGCCGACGGCAAATCGATCGCACGTTTCGATCTCGGACCCACGTCCTATGTTCAGACAGTCGCTGTCTCTTCCGACGGATCTCTTCTGGCTGCCGTGCCTGCCTCTGCGGGCCAAAGGGTGATCGTGTTCCGGATCCCTGAATAGCGGGCAGTATGCCGGTTGCCGCACTCGAGATGGACGTAGGCTGCGACGTGACTCGAAAACGCGCCCCAACGTCTGAAATCAACCGGGCGACGGTGACTCGGTTATCCTCGACACTTTCCTCGGTCATGGACATCATTGGCCCGGTGGTAAGTCGTTGCTGTCAGAGAGCTTGGGGCCGGCGAATCAATTGTTGTCGCGTTTACTTGGGGACGTTGCGTCGGTCCCGGGCTTGTCCCGTGGGAACCAATGTCTCTGAAGCTACTGGGCAGCCGAGCGAGCGTCCCGAACAGGGGGGCGTTCATGCGGCGATCCTCCCTAGCTGCGAGACTGATTCACCCATGGGGGTCTGTACGCGGAAGAGTGCGACACTTGTTGGCGAATCCAAAGGTGGGACGCACTGTCTATTCCTCCGGCGAGGATGTCAGACTTTGCCGGAGGCAGACCGTCTGTCAAGGGGCCGTCTGTCAAGGGGCTGTGGGGATGGCGGGGACCGCAATTCGAGGAAGGTCGGGCTGTGCCAGTTCCTTGTTGCCGATTAAGTACCGAAGCATCAAGTAGTCGACCAGTTCATCGTATGCGCATTGCACAGGCGCCAGGCAACGTCGGGCATGGTCGGTCAGAAGCGTTTCAGTCGCCCGTATGCCACGTTGTTGGAAAACGCGAGTCGCCGCCTCTTCGAACTTGGTTTGCATGTCCAAGTACTTGCGCTCGGCAGGTTGCACGACACGCTGAACATCCTGGATCGAGTCTTGATATCTCAGCTGATTGGTGAGATTGTGGACCAGGCGAAAAGTCCATTGGGGTTGCTTGCGGTCAATGCGTGTGAAGTTGGCCGGATGATCCCATGTGTTGGGCAGTTTCGTTACGCCGGCGTAGATTGGCACGAAACAGCTTGTGTTGGCCGGTCCATAGGCGAACCACAGGCAATTGCCGATGGGATCGGGCAACCTGTCTCGCAATTGTGCTATGAAGACATACCCGCTTGTCGGCGTGCAGATCGCACGCTTTGGCTTGAGCTTGAGCAATTTGAAGAGCTCAGCAGGTCCCGATGGGCGAGCGAGAGGATTCGTCCGCCCATTGATCTGGAATTCCGACTGCTTGGTCAGATCGAATCGAGTGCCCTGATAACTGTCTCGCATGGTGGACATAAGTGTTCGGACGGCTACCGGCTTGTCTGGTTTCACCGAGAATGGATAACGATCGACGGCCGGATCACCGGATACTTTCAAATTCAGGGACGGCGCCGCCAAGCTCAGAGCACGCCATTCACGTAGGGAATTGTACTCGCTGCCGGGACCGCCATACACATCGTGCCAGACGAACGGTGTTTCCGGTTTCCAGAACCCGAGTTCTTTGGCCAAGGAGTAGATGTTAGCCGACGCCATGAAGTGGTTGGTATCTCTGAGATCCACGCGGCCGATGCGGCTGCGGTTCGCACTGCAGCCAACTTCGCCATCCGGGATCCGCTGGGCACACCAGACTCCGCCCGGTTTGTCGCCGCCGGGTGTCCAGGCCTTACCAGGTCCGAAGATCTCCAACAGCCATGTTTCGTTCTTGTCGGCAATGGGCAGTGCGACTCCAGCGCCAGGCGCGCGATAGTACAGGAAGCCATATTCGTTAACCATCGAGCCGATCAGTTGGATAGCTTCGCGCGCCGTCTTGGTTCTGCGCAGAGCGTTCGCGATCAGGGACGTGGTCCAGTGGTTGCTGTTGGGGCCGACGACACCCTTGTCGCAGGCCAGACCGTCCCGCATCGGCAGGAATTCGATCGCGATACTTAGGCCGTGTTCATTCATCCCGCCGGTGGTCATCGATTCGACATTGCCGGCCAGTAGAATCGTTCGGTAGGTCTTCTCGATCCTCAGGTGCCCGACCAGTTCGTATCCTTTTCGAACGTTGGCCCGGTACTCGTCGTAGTTC
>JAJSAJ010000512.1 GCA_024274855.1 Planctomycetota bacterium
AAGCGTATAATCCTGGGTGCGGCGTGACATGGCAGTTCTAAGAGGACTTGAGGTGTGTGGTGTTTAAACACCTCCCCCCTTTTTTCGTGCGAAGGAGTGATGGCATGTCAGATACATCGCGGATCGATCAGCAGTTACCGAGTGAAGCACGACAAAGAATGACGCGTTGGCTGGCTTCACCCGGTTTACGATCACACCTGGAGAACGCTTTGGATATGGGCCGTCGGCCACTGCGGACCGGCCCGTATATTGCGATTTCGCGCCAAGCGGGTACCGGTGGTACGGAAGTTGCCCAGTTGATTGCCAAGCGTTTGGGATGGGATATTCTCGATAAGGAAATCCTGGACTTCATGGCCGAGTACTATGGTATGCCGCGAGCCATGTTGGAGTTCGTCGACGAGACGCGGGCCAGTTGGCTGCAGGACTTTTTATCGAGTTGGCTCGATACGCACCAGGTTAGCCACGAGAAGTTTGTGGTCTATCTGGAGCGGATCATTTTTCTTGCCGCAATCTACGGTAGTGTCGTTTTTGTTGGACGCGGCGCTCATTGCATCCTGCCACTCAGTAGCGGATTGTCGGTGCGTCTGGTCGCCCCGTTGGAATACCGCATTGCCCGTCAAATGCATCGATTGCATGTTTCTCGCCAAGAGGCGAAGCGACAGTTGACGCGGGTCGATACCGAACGAGATGATTTCCACCGACGGTTTTTTCATCACGATGTCAAACGTCCATGTGCGTTCGACCTGACGATCAATACGGCTTGTTTTTCCGAGCAGGATACTGCCGAATTGATTGTCGAGGCGTTTGAGCGCGCGGAGCTGGAAACGGCACCAACGATCACATCGGCCGATGCCTAAGATGGGGCGTGTCGAGATTACCAGGGCGATTGTTGTTCTATCCGATGGAGTGCCGGCGGCCGCGCGTCCATCTCGAACTGCCCCATTGGTCCAGCAGTTTCGCGCGAGGCCGGGGCGCAAAAAAAAATGCCTCGGCGATGGTGCGAATCGCCGAGGCTGAAAAGGTGACCGATCTGCAGGTCGGAGTCGGGCTCCTGGCTAGGCTGGAGCAAAGAGAAACCGGCCACCCGTAGACAATCTATAACTCGATTAATGCAAGAAATCTCTATTGATGTTCGTCCGTGGTCTTTGAATCTTCGTGGTACGCCAGGGGGCAGCTGTTTACGTAATGCAGTCTCGTTTGTCGCACGTCGGCGTTTATACAAATCACTCGACGCGCAAAAAAAGAAACCCCATGTCATGCGTGATGTACGCTGCAAGGGGCCGCCATGGCCAGAGGCCCGATTTCCTCACGAACCCGTGCCTCACTGACTTCCAATTTAGAAGGCGAGGACGTGTCTGTCAATTGCCGATTTGCAATCTGTCCGCTATTTTTGAAAAACAACTCCGTTGCCTTCGCAAACTCGTACACTCCGCCACCAGTATTTCGGCGTGGACGCCCAAACTCGCGTGTTTCCGTACCCCGTATCTGTCTTGTGACAGGTTTTAAGAACCAAAGAGCTCGTAGCATGTTACGCATTGCTGTTGCCGACGATGAACCCGATATGCAGGAATACTTCGAAAAAATTCTGCCACGATTAGGGTATGAGGTCGTATCGGTGGCAGCAAACGGACGGCAGCTTGTCGAGCATTGTCGGCGCTTACACCCTGATTTGGTGATTACCGATATCAAAATGCCCGAAATGGATGGGATCGAAGCCGCGGACGCCATTTTTCACGATCGGGCTGTGCCTGTGATTCTCGTCTCCGCACACCATGATGCCCACCTGATAGACCGGGTCGATTCCAATCACATCCTGGCGTATCTGGTTAAACCGATTAAACAGGCTGATTTGCAACCTGCTATCAGCATTGCGGTCCGGAGGTTCCAACAGTTTCAAGCCGTTTGCCGGGAAGCGGCCAACCTGCGGCAGGCTCTGGAAGATCGCAAAGTGATCGAACGCGCGAAAGGGGTTCTGATGAAGCATGCTCAGCTTGATGAGTCAGCTGCCTTTCGGCGCCTTCAGCGATTGGCAAACGAAAAGAATATGAAGCTGATCGATATTGCAAACAGCATCGTTACCGCGGCACAAGCGTTTCGATCGACATAGCCGAGTTAAGTGTTCGCCAATCAATAACTGTCACACTCTTTGGCGTACAGACCCCCATGGGCTCGGCCC
>JAJSAJ010000513.1 GCA_024274855.1 Planctomycetota bacterium
ACCCCGTCTCCAACCCCGTCTCCCACCATGCCGTGGCCAACAAGCGATTGTCGCCCATGGAATCTTCCAGTAAACGTACATAGCAAGGTTCGTCGATCCGCAACGGCTGCATGACGTGCGGAAACATGACCAGACCAGCCGCCGAAAACAGCCGTACGTCACAGACAGTATCGACGGGAATCCCGCATCGATCATAACTCGTCATGGTTCAGTCCTAAGACTCCAACATGGCCTATGGCCACAACTAAATCGTTGAACGGCTGCCCAGTCTGCTCATTCGACGGACGTCGGCGTCCGTCGGACAACATGCACACATCGTGCGCGCACATCACAACCTAACGCGGGCTGCGCCAGCAAGTCCGGAGGCTGTAGGCTGCAGACTGTAGGGACTCAGCTTCAGTCGCTTGGAAGCCCGTACCGCTGCGACCTTCGCAATGGCACGACCAAATGTTGACGAACGTCCATGCCGTCCGTCCCCAAACTCTACGTTTTTCCAGCGTGTGGTACCGGCATTTTCCGTGATTTTCCCGTGTAATCGGTATAAGCAAGCGGGAGAAGACACCCCGGAAACCGCCTGCTTCAGCAGGTGGAGCACTCACACAAACAACCTACCGGGAGCCGGCAGGCCACGCTGTTTGGTTAGTCCGAACGGCTCGGTAGGAGCCTCGCCCTCCCGCTGAGCCGTGGAAGTGGATGAGGCGGGATTCCGCTACTTGCCGAGGCCCCACGGCTAGGTCCACTGTGTGACTTCTCCACCAGCTAAAGCTGGGGGCTTCTGCCTAAAAAAGCGGAAGAAGACACCCTGAGGTCCGCATTCGGGCTCAACTGTCCGACAGCCCCGGATCAGGCCGCAGGGTCAGTTTTGGAATCAAGGCCGGATCGAGTTGAGCGGCCGGCGTATCACTCGGGTCATCCAGGATTGCAGCGCAACAGTACCGAAGCTCGGCCAGAAACTGACGCACATCGAGTCCTTGATAGTTCGGGGAATAGGGTTGCAGGTATTTAGAGGCCCCCCAGAATAACTAGCGCGCACCCCGTGTATTGCGATTACCGAAATGGTGTAGGCAGACTGCCGCCTGGATCAGGCCCTGGTAGAACGTGCGCGACGACGCGTCCGCCTCGAGCCAAAGGTTCTCCCACACTTCGTGTGCATCTAAGAACGCTCGCACATTGAAATACTCGACACCACGAACATACCGCGGATCGTAATCGTCACAACCGGTCACAGGCGACTCGCATATTGGCCAGGCTTGTCAGTCGCGGGACATGAACAGTTGCAGCACATACCAGAACAGCAGGGCCACGGACGCGAACAGGGCTAGTGACGCGGCGACATACTGATCAAGGCGATAATGATGGAGAATATTAGACGTGTAGTACAAGATGTATCCGCTGGCCAACGCGATCATCGCACCGATGAAAAACAGTCCCAGATTGAACCCGAAAACGATCCCCCCGACGATCACGGCCAACGCAATGAACCCGCCCAGCATCAAGTAGCGACCGAGCCACGAGAAATCGGCCCGCGTCAGGAACACGATCGCAGTCAATCCGGCAAAAACCACGGCGGTTACCATACCGGCCGACGCGATCAAGTTGGTCTCTTTCGCCGCGCCCATCCGTTCGGCCATCAGCAACAGCGGGATGAAAATCACAGCCTCCGCGACGACATACAGGGCCAATCCGGCGTATTGCATCCCCAACGAAGTCGACGACCGTGCCCACCGATCGGCAACCATACTGACGACCATGAATCCACCGAGCACCAGGAGCCAATGCCAACCGCCGGCCATCCAGATGGTGATATCCATCAATGTCTGTGGAGGCGTGGCCTGAAAAATGGCCATTTCGATGCCAATAAACGCCAGCACGGCCGCACCCAGATGCAGATATGTGCGGCGAATAAACACGGTCCGCTCGGATACCGTTGCCGAAGCCGCGAATCCAGCGCCGCCATACGTCGATGCGTACGGATTCTCGTCTGCAAAACTCATGATCTACTCCTCGGTTAACGGTCGCTGTTCCAAAACAGAACCAGACTGGATATCGCGAACCAATTGGTCCGCGGGAAATCCGCGGACAGGAACGGTCACCTGCCAAAGTCAGCAGCGATCACACCAATGCCGCCGGCCCCCCCAATCGCGGGCAACAACACCCCAAGTCTAGCGCGGACCGCCGGAAACGTCAAGCTGCGCATGTTCGTGCCTGGCCCCCCCGAGCGCAACCGGTCGTAAGACCACTCGTTCGGTTCCCTTGACACACCACCGGGTAGACGTGCACAATTGGCCCTGTGTGTGACTGCGGTCAAGTCCGCTCGAGAATTGGGCGATCGGGCGTCCCTCAGGCTTGAGCCATCGGTTCCGTCCCAAAACCTCTTCTTCACGATCGATCGTTGGACCTGTATTGGAAATCATGGCTGCCGATGGCTGCAACACCCGCGGAAAAACGCC
>JAJSAJ010000032.1 GCA_024274855.1 Planctomycetota bacterium
CGCCGGCACACCAGCAGTTGCTGAGTTGTCATGAAAAGCGAGAGATGCGAAGTGAAAAGTTGCGGTACAGCAGGTAGAATCAGGCTGTCAGTCTTGTGGTTTGGGATTTCTTACATCTGATTTCCTGACCTTGTATCGTTCTCTTAGGGGGGCGTTAGGTGAGCGTGCCGGGCGGTCGAAACGGCTGGTCAAGAGCCCAGTTATGGCGTGCGCAAGTCTCAAGACGGAAAGAGAAGAGAATACGGAGGTCTGTCCGCCGGGGGCAGGAGATCGCAATAAAACTGCCTGGAGAGGGCCGGGCTTGAACCCAGGAGCCGCGAACATGGTAAGCCGACTACGTCGAATACTGTTACTTTCCGTCTTTTGCCTCGTGGTCGGCGAGTCCGAAGATTCGGCTCGTGCTGCCATGTCGAGTCGGCGTCCCAATATTGTCATCCTGCTGGCCGATGACCTAGGCTATGGTGAACTGGGCTGCCAAGGCAATCCGCAGATCCCGACGCCCCACATCGACTCGATTGCCGCCAACGGCATCCGGTTCACCGACGGGTACGTAACGGCCTCGTATTGCAGTGCTTCACGTGCCGGTCTGATGTCTGGTCGATTTCCCTCGCGGTTTGGTTACGAGTTCAATCCGATTGGGGCTTTGAACATGGACCCTGACAAGGGACTGCCGGCATCTCAGATCACGTTGGCTCGACACTTGCACAATGCGGGTTACACAACTGCATTATTCGGCAAATGGCACCTGGGCGGGCATCCGAAGTACCATCCGCTCCGACGGGGTTTTGACGAGTTTTTCGGGTTTCTGCACGAGGGTCATTTTTATGTCCCCCAACCTTATCATGGTGTCACAACGATGCTGCGTCGAAAGACCCTACCGGACGGCAGCACGGGACGCTGGACACGCTCTGATGGCCACTTGGTCTACTCGACGCACATGGGACATGATGAACCGCCGTACGATGCAAATAACCCGATCCTACGTGGTGGCCAACCGGTAACGGAAGGTGTCTATTTGACCGATGCGTTGACTCGCGAGGCCATTGGCTTCATCCGGCGAAACAGATCCGCGCCGTTTTTTCTGTACCTCGCATACAACGCCGTACACAGTCCGTTGCAGGGAGCCGACGCGTACATGAAGAAGTTTCAGCATATCGAGGACATTCAACGGCGAGTTTTTGCGGCCATGCTGAGTAACTTGGATGACAGTGTTGGCGAAGTGCTCAAGACGTTGCGCGACGAAGGCCTGGAAGGCGACACGCTGGTCTTCTTCATCAGTGACAACGGCGGTCCGACACGTGAATTGACTTCCAGCAATGCGCCGCTGCGTGGTGGCAAGGGGGACCTATACGAAGGCGGGATTCGGATCCCGATGCTCGTTCAATGGAAGGGCAAGCTGCCGTGCGGCAAAGTGGAACACCGTCCCGTGATTTCGCTCGATGTTTACGGAACGGCTGCCGCCGTCGCTGACTCGCCTGTTCCCGCTGACCGGTCGATCGACGGCGTCAATTTGATGCCGTATCTGATGGGCCGCAATTCAGGTCGTCCTCACAACACACTGTTTTGGCGAATGAATCAAAAAACAGCATTGCGCCAGGGTGACTGGAAACTGGTGCGTAATCCTCGTCGCGGCAAAACGGCCCACTGGCAGTTGTATGATCTGGCTCAGGATATCAGCGAATCCCACAATCTCGCGACCGAGCAGCCAGGTAAGCTTCGTGAAATCGTAGCCGCCTGGAGCCATCTGAACGAGCAAATGGCCGTTCCCATTCGGTAGGTTGTTTGCGGGAGGCTCGGCTCGCTGAAGCAGGCGGCTTCCAGGACTGACGTACTAATCACCAGCCGCGCCGCTTGTCGCCGCCAGGTTCTCCCCTTCAGACCCATCAGGCATTATTTGCCGGACCTCAACGTCATCGACGAAGATCTCGCTGACCTGCGGCAGATGGAACCGGACTGCGAAGGGCGTGGGTTGTTCGGGCTGGTTCAGAGTGGCAAGGTGAAGCCCTTCGATTGTGCACCTGTTGTTCAGCCCGTGGAAGACATACTGCTGCGTGTTTCCGCCTTGCACGCGGAAGATATCGAGCAGGTGCGATCGGGCGTCGACGTGATCTACTTGTACGCATGTTCGCCGGTATACCCCGGCCTTGGCGTAAGCTCTCGAGGAAACCTCCAACACGTTCACGTGTGGCGTGGTCGCAAACAGATGAAAGCTGCCACCGCGGCCTCGTGTGCCTGTTCTCGGCCGTCGAGCATTACTAGGTTGTGGGCAAACGTTCGCTTCGTATTCTGCGAGTCGGGGTGGTCCCACAAGTAGCCGAGATCCGATAGCAACTCGAAGCCGTCCTTTCAGTAGTACAGATCCAGGCTGTCCGTGTGATGGTTTAGGGTGTTTCGTTTGGCGATTCGCGGGGAGATCCCACCTTGTACAGCACGGGCCGTTCCGTTGGGGGGACCTTTCTCCGCTGGTGCGACGCAGTTAGGTCGATCAGTGGGTAGTACGTCTCAATGTTCCGGTTAACGCTGTGGCTTCCGTAGTACGGCCGGTCGGCCTTTAGATTGACTTGATCGGCCAAGTTGGCAATAAGGAAATTCGGCGTCCGCTCAAAAACATAGAGTGAACCGCCTGGTCGCGCGTTACCAATGCCTCCATGACCGAAAACTCGGATGTGGTCAGACTCCACAACACGAAGAAATGTCGTATCACATTCGGTTTTGCAGCCGTAGAGCGATACAAACCGCGAATTCCTGATTTCGGCTACGGCGTCCCCGTCACCACCTTGCGGCTCAAAGTTGTAGAAGCCAATCGGCTCATCCGTGCCGTCAATCAGAATCGCCCTCTGCGCCGGCACTGTCGGCGTAAAGAACTGGCCTGTGTGGTAGTTGTACCATTTTCCTCCGCCATGGCTTGTGATCAGGATCGACGGGTGCTTCTGAGCGGGTATCCGATGCTTTTTGCTGCCTTTGAAACCGAATACGCGGAGTGGATGAACATCATTGGAGCGAAACACCGATTCCCTCCCGCAACGCCACTTCAACGCATAGATTGGCGACGTCGCGCCTTGGAATGACCGATCCACTTCCAACGGAAAGCGAATCCCGAGGAATGCGATGACGGTCTGGGCACTCGAATCGTCAGCTGTTTCAACAAGAGGCATCGGCTTGTCTGAACTGCCGAACCAGCCGGAAGGATCACGGGCCATGATGATGGAAAGGTGTTGCGCCACACCAAGCAACTTGGTATTCGGTCGCAACCTGATTGTTTTCGTCACCCGATAGTACCCTTTGGGAAGAAATACGACCTCGTTTTCGTCGATGGCACGCTGCAGGGCATCGGTATCGTCCGCATAGCTGTCGCCCCGAGCATTGTACGGAGCCGATTTTACGTTTGCCACGTTGCTCGATTCCCACGAGGGGAATCGCTGATTCCAGACATGCCGGGACTGTAAGTCGCTTGGCGGTTTGGCACCCGTCTCCAAATCGATTAGTGGCTGTTGACTTTTCTTGCCGTTGACATAGACGGGCAAAGAGAGGTCATACCCTCTTTGCCGCATCGCCCTTCCTTTCGCAAATTCCTTGATATGAACCCAGCAATCACGATTGCCGGCCAGCGCTCCTGTCACAACGGTGTCAGCGCCGCGTACATAGACGTTGTTCATGTAAATGCTGCGTTTCGAGGCGATGGCGGTCACCGTCTGGCCGTGCATATACTTGCGGTCGAACAGGATTTGACTGTCGACGATATTGACTCCGCCGTCAAATGGGCCCCGCGTCTCTCTACCGATAATGACCGGTCCGGGGATGTGCGATTCAATCTTGAGTCCGACGATTGTCAACGGTCCTCGGCAAGAGTAGACAATCGCCGCTTCGGTCTGGCCGATCAGCGTAATTCCTTCCATGGTGGGTGTCGGCGGAGTCCAGCCTCGCATATCGAGTCCGAGACGTCCGCCGACAACGATGACGTTTGCCCAGCTTCCGCCGTTACCAGTGGCCCCGGCAATTCCTGTATGGCCGTGCGTCGCGTCGATCATTACGTCTTGGACTGCCGAACCTTCGCACGACCTGATATGCATGCCTGCCGCACCCGGGTTTCCTCGCCCGAGCAAAATGTCGATGTTTACGAACATCGTGTTCATCAATGACGCGCCGCCGCCGGCCTTGTTTTTTCGGACCGTGAATTTCTTCACTTCGTATTGCCGGTGTTCGATCACGTACTTGCGGTGGTCAGGGGCATCGAATCCCGGCGCGTTGTCGCATAAGACAATCCGAGGCCGCGAATAGCCAGTGGTCCCTTCGCCCTGTCGCGAACCGATGAGCACGCACGGCATTTGCCGGTTGTTCATGAAAGTTGCTCGATGCGATCGCATATGAATGCCGTGCCGCAACACGAGCGTGTCGTGAACAACGTAAGTGCCTGATGGAAAAAAACAGACCATCTGAGCGTCACGCGCGAAATCGATTGCCTGCTGGATCGCTCGGGTTGAGTCTCTTTTTCCTGTGCGATCGGCACGAAACGGAACGGCCGTGACGTCGAGCAGACCGAGCTTTGCCAGCGGTTGATTCCCAAGCTGTTTGGGAATGTCCGGGTTAATGCCGTCGGGAATGGGGGCGAGGATCGGTGGATGAACAAACGGTGGCAAGTTGTCCGGTCCGTACTGTTCAGCGTTCACATTACGGCCGGTTATCAATATCAGAGCGGCGAGGCAGAGTGGTCGAATCACGTTCAAAACCTGTTCTGAGAGACAAGTGGCATTAGAAAAAGGTAGTTGTTCACGGGGTTTTCGTCTGCGCTCGCGTTAGCACCGGCGTTTTCCCCGGTTTCCCACAAGCCCGGTTTCCCACAAGCCCGATTTATCATTAGTCATTTGACATTAGTCATTTATCATCGAGAGAGGCAGCACAGCGGGGTCATACTCTTTCCACTGACAACTGATAAATGCCGCTCCACGCACTCTCGCCGTGAACGGTTACAGAAAAAGAGACTTCAGTTGCGAATGGTAGTCGAGTCTAACTCCTTGTGCGCGGCTCCGACAAGCACCCAATGTGGTTCATGACTGCCGACCGCTGAACGACAACGTCGAGTATCCAACACGCACCAGAACACGTCCAGTGGTGAAGGAGAAGTCGCGGAATACCGATCCGACATTCCATCTGCGCATCCGGCGTCTGTCGAAACGGCACCTCACTTTGTCCGACGGACACCCACCGGAAGCGAACCGACGGGACTGCAGCGGTAGCTGGAAGTTGGTTGGCGGACCGGCTGCACCATGATACCATACTGTTTCTGGCGGCAGTGACGCGGTATCGCTGTCCAGAACCGACACTTAGCATTACCAACACCGAGGTTGACGGCGTGCGCTCCTGGGCACATTTCGGAGAAACGTACTATGCGATTGCGAATGATTGTGGTCCTGCCGCTCCTGTTCGGTACGTCTTTTTCCCTTGCGGAGGCGGCCGCGACCCAAACTGAAGCGACTGTTGTCTCTCCGAATGGCGCGTTTTCGGTTCGGTTTTCGGTGACTGACACCGATTCGGTTTCTGGCCTAATGTCCTGGAGTGTGGATTACAAAGGCAAACGAATTGTGCTGGAATCCCGGCTAGGATTCATCCTGCAGGATGCTCCAGCTTTGGACAGAGGGTTCGAAATCGTCGAAATCGAGCGTGACAGGCATGACAGCGTTTGGAAGCCGGTTTACGGCGAGCGTGCCGAGATACGCGACCATTACAACGAAATACAGGTGACTGTTCGTGACGGTCAAGCTCAATCGCGAGTGCTGACGCTCTGCTTCCGCGCTTATGACCAAGGCGTCGCCTATCGCGCGACCTTTCCGAAACAGAAGGCGTTCAAGGAGATGACGATTCTGAGCGAGGAAACAGAGTTTCGATTTGCTGGGGATCATGTGGCGTGGACAACACGGTCGGCTCAGGGGAAGTACGAAAAACACGCGCTCTCCAAGTTGAATCCAAGGTACGAATACGAACGGCCATTTGTGATGAGAGCCGGTGACGGGACGTATCTTGCGATCCTGGAAGCCGGTCTGATCGATTACGCGCGGATGCGTGTCGGCGTGGACAAGCGGGCATCGCATGCCGTGGTCAGTCGCCTGAGCGGACCGGTTATCATCAAAATGCCTTGTAGTACCCCGTGGCGCGTTGTGATGGCAGCGTCCAGTCCTTGTGAGTTGCTGCAACGCAACGACATCTTGCTGAACCTTAGCCCGCCATGCGTGTTTGCTGACACCTCCTGGATCAAGCCAGGCAAGCAGATGCGCGATGTGACGATTACGAAAGCCAATAGCAAGGCAATCGTTGATTTCGCATCGATTGGGGGTCTTGATTACCTTGAGATTGACGCGGGCTGGTACGGCGATGAACGGACCGATACTTCCGACGCAACAACTGTCACTCCATCACGTTCTCGCGGCGGGTTTACCGAGCAGGATTTGCATGATGTGATTGCCTACGCCAAATCCAAACGTGTTGGCGTTATTCTCTACGTGAACCGCCGTCACTTAGAAAGACAATTGGACCAGTTGCTGCCTCTGTATCAAAAGTGGGGCGTCTCCGGTCTGAAATTTGGTTTCGTTCAAGTCGGTGCGCAAAAGTGGACCGCGTGGCTGCATAATGCGGTCAGGAAATGCGCCGATTACCACATGGTCGTGGATGCCCACGACGAATACCGGCCGACTGGCACGGAACGCGCCTATCCGAATTTCCTGACTGCTGAGGGAATTCGAGGGAACGAGGCAAAGCCTACCCCCAAGCAGGATCTTGAAACGGCCTTCCTGCGCAGCCTGTGTGGCCCAGCGGACTTCACCATGTGCTGGCATGCCGCCAGCTTAAAGATGAGTTGGCCGCACCAGATGGCTGCATCCGTTGTCTATTACAGCCCACTGCAGACGCTTTATTGGTATGACCAGCCGAATCAGTTTACCGGCGATGAGCCTTACCTTGCGTTCTTTCGGGCTCTGGCGACCGTTTGGGACGAGAAGGTAGTCATTGGGGGTGAGATCGGCGAGTTCATTACCGTGGCTCGCCGAAAGGGGGACTCGTGGTTCGTCGGTACGATGAATGCCGTGAAACGACGCCAGGTGGATATCTCGCTTTCATTTCTCGAGCCAGGCAAGACCTACACCGCGACCGTCTACAATGACACCGATCCGCGCGGCGCGACAAATCTGAAGTCGATGGATATCGTGACGGTAACCGCCACATCGAAAACCGTGATTCATGCGGATATGGCGAACAACGGCGGCCAAGCAATTCACATTGTTCCCGCCGAGTGAGCCGAGATGCGGGCGTGCCAATTCAAGGGGACCAGCGGCGTGACACATCGTGGCGACTGACATACGGCTGCTGGTACCGGCTTATGTTGCTGGGTCATTTTCGTTGTCAGTCCGAGTCGTAGGTGTCGAAGTGCCTGGTGAGTGTTTTCAATTACCGTTTGGATCGTTTCGAACAACTGCTTCGCACGCACCGGGTTCGGGACGTAATCGTCCATGCCTGCCTCCAGGCAACGCTGGCGATCGCCTTTCATCGCATGAGCTGTCATTGCGATGATCGGGACGTGCGTGCGGCTCTGCATCTCTCGTGCGCGAATGACGGCCGTCGCCTCGAACCCGTCCATTTCTGGCATCTGAACGTCCATCAGGATCAAGTCGAAGCTCTGTGACTCGAGTGCCGTGACCGCATCTTTTCCGTGATTGGCGACAACGACCGTGTGTCCGTGTTTTTCCA
Source organism: Planctomycetota bacterium (assembly GCA_024274855.1). Taxonomy (GTDB): domain Bacteria; phylum Planctomycetota; class Planctomycetia; order Pirellulales; family Pirellulaceae; genus JAJSAJ01. Next base: position 7,735 of record JAJSAJ010000032.1, read on the forward strand.
ACAAGCCGACGGCCAATTTTTGATTGACCAGACTGTCCTCAGCCAACAAAATGCGCATGGAGCCAAGCCGGCTCGGTTGTTCAGTAGTACATTTGTCCGAGTTTCCATCTTCCAGGGCTGTTACGTCGAGCGCCAAGACGATCGAATCGAACAATTCGGATTGTTTGATTGGCTTCAACAGATAGGAAGCGATTCCCAGTTGCTCACATCTGGTTACATCCCCCGAACGACCGCCCGAAGTCAGCATCATGATGATCGTGTGGTCCAGATGCGAATCTTTTTTGATCTCTTCGGCCAGCAAGAACCCGTCCATTTCGGGCATGTTCGCGTCACTTAGAACCAGCTGATAGGCATCGCCCGAGTCGCGTGCCTGCCGCAGAGCGTCGAGTGCGTCACGGCCTCCAGGCACGGTAGTCGGCTTCATCCCCCAGTTGCGAAGCATCTGGTCCAGAATGCGACGATTCGTCGCATTATCGTCAACGACCAGAACGCGTGTATCGTGAACAACCGTGGGCGATGGGGGAAGAACGTGCGCGGTCTGATCGGCCAGTCCAACTCGAACGGTGAAGTGAAAGACGCTGCCTGGACCAATCCCGCTTTCCACCCAAATGGATCCGCCCATCATCTGCGCTAAACGAGACGAAATAGCCAGCCCGAGGCCAGTGCCACCATGCCGGCGGGTCGTCGACGAATCGACCTGCTCAAACGCGTCGAAGATAGTATCTCGTTTCTCTTCTGGGATGCCGATTCCCGTGTCCCGGACGGCAAAGTGCAACACGGCCTCATTGTCCGATCGTGTCTGCACCTGCACGTCTAGAACAACTTCACCCGCATCGGTGAACTTGATGGCGTTGCCGACCAGATTCACAATAATTTGTCGCAGGCGGCCGAGGTCACCGAGTAAGCGATCCGGCACGTCTGGTGGGATTTGACATACCAACTCCAGGCCTTTCGCATGGGCTCGCAAACCGAGTGATTTCATCGTATCGCCGAGACGTTCACGCAGGTAAAAAGCAGCCGACTCAAGGTCCAGCTTACCCGCCTCGATCTTGGATAAATCAAGGATATCATTGATCACCGACAGCAGCGACTCGCCCGATTCATGCACCATCGTTAGATAATCACGCTGCGGAGCGGTCAATTGAGTGTCGAGGACAAGTTCGGTCATGCCAATAATCGCGTTCATCGGCGTACGTATTTCGTGACTCATATTAGCCAGAAAGTCACTCTTGGCTCGATTCGCGTCTTCGGCAGCTTCCTTGGCTTTTCGCAATTCCTCGGATGCTCGTTTCCTCGCGGTGATGTCTCGCGAGATGCCAAACGTGCCGACAATACGGCCTTGTTCATCAAAGAGGGGCAGTTTGGCCGTGCTGGCCCAGGTAACATGCCCATCCGGCCAAGTCTCTTTTTCCTCTTTGTCGAGCATTGGCCGGCCGGAGCGCATGATCTGTTTCTCATCCTCGGTCGCCTGTTGCGCGTGCTCTTGTGCAAAGAAATCCGTATCTTTCTTGCCCAGTGCGTCGGATGGATCGGCAAGGCCAAAATAGTCGGCCATCGCCCGGTTGATCCTGAGAAAGCGACTGTCTGCGTCTTTGAAATAAATATTATGCGGGAGGTTGTCCATCAAAGCGCGAAGTAGATACCGCTCATGCTCCAAGGCTGTTTCGGCGTTTTTGCGTGCGGTGACGTCCCAGAATATGACCTGCACTCCCACGATTTGGCCGTCCGCATCGCGCACCGCGGACTTCATGACTTGGACGTAACGAACTTGCCCATCGACATCATTTTCCTCGACCGTTTCGAGCAATCGACCGGTTTCCATGACCTGTCGATCATCCTGCTGGTATTTCCGAGCCAGTTCCGGGGTGGACAAGTCAAAGTCGGTCTTGCCGAGAATCTCGCCGAGTCGTTTTCCGATCAATTAGCAGAACGACTTGTTTGCGAATGTAAAACGACCGTCAAGATCTTTTCGAAGCACGTGGACGGGCAAGTTTTCGACCAGGGAGGAGTATAATGCTTGGGAATCGCTGATGACCCGTTCCGCCTGCTGGCGTTCAGCGATTTCGCGCGTCAATTCCGCGTTTGCGCTGGCCAGCTGCGCCGTTCGCCTTTCCACCCGCTGTTCCAGTTGGTCATGAGCCTCTCGCAGTTCCTGCTCCGAGCGTTTGCGCTGCACCAACCGCCACATGCCTTGCATCAGTAACGTCAGCTGCCGAATATCGGAGTCGTCGTACGCTGCCTCCTTATTGCCCACTCCCGCGACCGCGACGATGCGATTCCTGTCGAAGACGGGAATATTCATGTGGCACGTGATCTCGACATGGCCTGTGGGATACCCTTTCTTCAATCGGTTGGGCGCCGCGTAGTCGTTTGTCACGACCGGTTGCCGTTGTCGCACTGCTTCTCCCCACAGCCCCGTCGTCTCGACGGGATAGACGATCGGCTTGTCGATGATCGCGCACTGTGCCATCGCCGTGTGTGACCAAGAATGCATGGTCAAGACACTCTCGTCTTCATTCATGAACGCGATGTAGCCGATCTGACTCTCGGTCAGCCGGACCGCTTCTTCCAAGGCAAAGTCCGTGATCTCTTGTATCGATGAATCGACCATGTCGTTCAGCCGCAGAAGAGCTTCTAAACGCGATTGCTCGAGACGCAATTCCGCTTTGGATCGCTGGCGCCTCTCTTCATCCATGTCTGGTGATTTATCGGCGTTCATCGAAACACTCCCTTGGTCGGTCATCCGAAGCCCGAGGTGAATCCAGAAAGTTCGCAGATTCAAACGTTGTTCCATTGGCGCGGACGCTGCTGGGGCGACTCACAGGGCGGCAGGACCGCAACCCAATCCAAGCTGTCTGGCTGCCCTGCCGCTCCATGCTCAAACTAGCAGAACTCGAGGCAAATGGAAACGCCCTTTGACGTGCTTAGGATTCGCCAATCAATCACTGTCGCACTCTTCCGCGTACAGACCCCCAGAAGCTCGCCCCATGGGTGAATCAGTCTCGCAGCTGAGGAGGATCGTGCGCTCGGATGCCCTGTAGCTTGAGAGACTTTGGTTCCCACAGGACAAGCCCGTGGGGGACCGGGACCGACGCAACGTCCCCCAGTAAACGCGACAACAATTGATTCGCCGGTCCTTAGCCCGGCGGCGGGCTCGTTCAACTTCAGCTCATTTTGCTGGTGATCACCGTGCCGGGTTCGGTGCGCCGAGCGTCCCCCTCCGCTGTATTTATTGTTCTCCGGCGTTATGATAAGCACGATGGCCCGAACGACACGCGAGTTAGCCCCCACGGGAGGCAACCCGGTGCCTTCTTGGGGCAATTGTCGTGTTGTTATCCGTTTGGAGGTCGCCGATGAATAGATTGTTTCAAGTTGTTCTTGCCACGTTCGGCCTGCTGAGCGTGGTGTTGCCACTTTCAGTGCATGGCGCCAAGTCGGGCTTTTACCTGCCAGAATCCAGCCTGGTCGTGCGCGGCCGGGTAGTCTTGCTTGCAATTGACGATCATTCCTTACGAGATAGGGAGCATCTTGTTCTCACGCTAAACAAACCAACGGTTCGCCGGCAGCCCGTGTTGACACCCCAACGTGGCAATCCGAATGCACCTGACAGCATGGCGGCCCATTTTTACGGTACCGTGCTCCACGATCAGGGTAAGTACCGTATGTGGTACTATGCGGTGAGCCTTCGTGCCAAACCGTATGACTTGAAACAGGGGCCCGTATGTTATGCCGAGAGCAACGACGGTATTCAATGGACCAAACCGACACTGGGCCAGGTAGAGATTAATGGCAGCCGAGATAACAACGCGATCAAGTTGGTTGATCAGGCGACCCAATGCGCCGCCGTTATCCACGATAGGGATGATCCCAGGCGTCCCTATAAGATGCTTTACACGACACGAACCCATACGTGGGTCTTTCGCCCGGCTACTAGCCCCGACGGCATTCACTGGACCGTTGCACAGGGCTATCCTTCGGAACGGTTTCTGGAAATGGGCAGTTTCTTCAAGTTCGGTGATCACTATATTGTGCATGGCCAAGGCGTGGGCAAGGACAGCAACGGTTTTCCGGAAGGGCGCCAGGGGTACGCCAGCACGTCCGTCGACTTTGTCCATTGGGACAGGGACTATGACGAGGCTTTTCGTCTGCCCGAACCGGAAGATGTGGCGTTGCGAGGTCTGGTTGGGGACTATCCCCAGGTGCACCTTGGGGTCGGCGCGACGAGCTTCGGCAATGTGGCCGTGGGCCTCTACGGCATTTGGCACAATCCGCCTGAAGCGAAGCGAAGGAAGAAAGGCTGGTATGGTGCAGGTCTGATTACCTGCGATTTGGGGCTGGTTGTCAGCAATGACGGTGTCAGATTCCGCGAGCCTGTCGCGGGTGAGGTCTACATATCCGCCAAGAAATCGCCCGTGACACCGGTGCCAGGTGTCGACGACCCGACGATCCTGTGCCAAGCCAATGGTATTCTGGATGTAGGAGACAAGACACTGATCTACCACGGCCGCTGGCGCAACGCGACGGCAACCGGACAGGACTATTATGCGGAAGTGGCACTCGCAACACTTCCCCGTGACCGGTGGGGAAGTTTGCACTTGGCGAAAGACGCGTAAAGGGGACTGTCTGGTCCGCGCCAATCACGATCCCCCGAGGCGGTTGCAACATCTCGCTTAACGCCGAGGGCGCGGCGAATGTTACTGTTGAACTGGCGGACGGCAAGGGCAACCTGTTGCCCGCGTTCAGCGGCTCGAACCGGGGGAATGTATCGAGTACTGAACAAGCAATCTGTCCCGTCTATTGGACGGACAAAACGCTTTCCCGGCTGGGCGGACAAACCGTGCGACTTAAGCTCGGGATCTCCGGTGCTACAACCAGACTGTATGCCGTCTATCTGGATGCTTGGAAACAGTGAACGCCCACGCCACCTCTTATTCGGCCCCCGTTTGTGGCGAGGATTCGGTTCCCTATCCGCCGATCGCGCCATCAATTAGAATTCGAGGGCAAGCGAAGCCCGGACGCGTCTTCCAAGCAGGCAACCTGGGGTAGACTTTGTCTCAGGATCCGGAGAAGCAGTGTTTATTGCTGTGAACGGAAACGAAACTGGAACCGGTGCACGAAATCGCGTTCACCAACGAAACGCGAGGGTCGCGCGGCCACGGCCTTCGGCATACGAACAGAGTCCGGAATCAGACCTTGGAAACTTTCCGAGGCATTGTCCACGAGAGCCAAACGTATGAAACATATTCGGAACTTTTGCATTATCGCGCATATTGATCATGGTAAATCGACACTGGCCGATCGACTGATCCAGGCCTGTGGTGGCGTTGCGCAGCGTGAGTTTCGAGACCAACTGTTGGACGCAATGGACATCGAGCGTGAGCGAGGAATTACGATCAAGAGCAATACGATTACGCTCGGCTATCGTGCGGCGGACGGTCAAGACTATCTGCTGAATCTTATCGACACACCTGGCCACGTTGATTTTTCACATGAAGTACGCCGTTCCTTGATGGCTTGTGAAGGTGCGTTGATGGTCGTCGATGCCTCGCAGGGAGTCGAGGCGCAGACGGTTGCCAATCTCTATCTGGCCCTGGAAAACGATTTGGAGCTTCTAGCGGTAATCAACAAGATCGATCTTCCTGCAGCGGATGTTGACCGTGTGCGCGAGGAGATTGATGCGGATTTGGGGCTGGACCCGTTTGAGGCGATTCCTGTTTCCGCAAAAACGGGCGTTGGCATTGACGACCTGCTCGCCGGCATCGTTCAGAAGCTGCCAAGCCCCCAGGGCGACCCGGATGCGCCGCTTAAGGCGCTGGTTTTCGACGCCCATTTCGATTCATATCGAGGTGTGATTCTCCAGTGTCGCGTTATGGAAGGCACTCTGAAGACGCGCGACACAATCCGTTTCATGCACGCGGGCCGAGATTATACGGTCGAGGAACTGGGCTACAATCAGTTGAAGCTCAATCCCAGGAAACAACTTAGCGCTGGGGAAGTCGGTTATATCGTTGCTGGCGTGAAAAGTGTGCGGGACATTGAGATTGGCGATACGATCACGTTGCTGGATCGTCCCGCGGCCGAACCGATCCCCGGCTATCAGAAAGCCAAACAAGTCGTCTTTTCCTCCATCTATCCCATGAACTCGAGCGAGTACAAGGATCTGACGAAAGCTCTGGATAAGCTGGCGATCAACGACGCGGCACTCACCTATGAAAAGGACAGTTCGGCGGCCCTCGGGTTCGGGTTTCGCTGTGGCTTCCTCGGCTTGCTTCACTTGGACGTGATTCAGGAACGTCTACAGCGAGAGTTCGACATTGGCCTGGTCATCTCGGCCCCCTCGGTGAAGTACAAAGTGGTCTTGAAAGATGGCAAGACGATCGATGTGGACAACCCTTGCTATTGGCCGAACCCGATGCAGATCGATTCGGTCACCGAGCCCTTTATTAGCGCATCAATTCTTACTCCCGAGGAGTATGTCGGTCCTGTCATGGAACTGTGCAGGGAACATCGCTCGCAAAGCCAAACGATGAATTATCTTTCCGCTGGACGAGTTGAGGTGACCAGCGAAATGCCGCTAGGCGAAGTGCTTTTCGATTTCTATGGTAAGCTCAAGACGATCACGCGAGGGTACGGGTCGTTTGACTATGTTCCGACCGACTATCGAGAGACCGACATTGTGAAGGTGGAAATTCTGGTCAATAAGGAACCGGTCGATACGCTTTCCTATCTGGTCCATCGTGACAAGGCGCGAAGTCGAGCACTTCACTACTGCGAACGACTTGCCGAAGCCATTCCCCGCCACCAGTTCAAGATCCCAGTCCAGGGCGTCATTGGCGGCACGATCATTGCGCGAACGACGATCCAGCCTTATCGAAAGGATGTGACGGCAAAGCTGTATGGTGGTGATGTCACGCGCAAGAAGAAGCTGCTCGAAAAGCAGAAGAAAGGCAAGGCGAAAATGAAGCAGATCGGCCAGGTCAATATACCCCAGAAAGCATTCGTCGCCGTCCTTCGAAATGATAGCGACTAGCGTGCTGCGTCAAAATCCGCCGTCGACAGCAACGAGTTGCACAAGGCAGACTCCACAACGTATCTGTCCTGTATGAGAATGGCGTGACCGTAACGTCGTAAACATTGACCAGGAGAAGGACGCCGAGGACATTCTCCTCTGTCGTCTCTGTTACCTCCGGTTCAAGTCGTCCCGCATACTTCATCCGCATAATTGACTGTTACTCCAAAACG
>JAJSAJ010000514.1 GCA_024274855.1 Planctomycetota bacterium
AAATGCAGAAACCGTTACACGAAAAAGAAACTGGTGTTTGTGCAAGTCGTTGAATTACATACAGTTGCGGGTGATCTCTGCGCCGCCCCTGCGCGTTGTTCCAGAAAGCTCGCATTTTGAAATGAGTGCAAAGCCTTTCGCAGCCACGGCTTAAGCCCGAATATATATTTCAAGTTAGGCCTAACGTGGCAGGTCCACAACGCAGGGTGGCTCGATCACGCCGTGGCGAGCAACGCGGTTGCTACCCTGCAAAAACGTCTCCGAACATGCGCGCACGGCGCGCAGGAGCAAGTAGGGTGTGACAAGCGAGCACTCCCGGACGGAATCGATCTTGAATACAGGTTTCCGCGAGCGCCGGCACACCAGAATCCGATGTCCGTCTTCAGAACATGCGCACGGCGCAGAGGAGTTACAACCCAAGGCTCTCGGCAAGGGCTCCGCCCTCAACCCGCAACGGCTGATGTTTTCGGCTTGATGAACCCCATCTCGGCGGGCGATACCCAACCGGATCTCAGGTCCACGCGGAACCAGCCTTCGCCGTTCATCCGATGGAAGCGGCAGGGCGACCGCCGGCCGAACTCTTTGAGATCGTATTGCGCCCAGGTCTTGCCCAGGAAGCGGCGGCGAGTTACTCGTTGTTGTCTCATCATCATGTCATCCTTTTCGTTCGAATCGGTTGTCCCAGAAACGGGCGGCGCGTGCACCGTCCGAGAGTTAGTCCACCATGTCCATGCTATTGCGTGTTGTCAATTCCCACAAAAGCTCCCGCTCCGAAAGTACCTATGTACAATCATCATTGATCCAATGGATCAATGCAAATGTGTAGCTGTTGGAGGAGACCGCTTGCCGAGCGGGACATGGTGTAATCCAGGACACTACAAGAGGTTTGGAACTGCAGCCGGAACCTGTTTGCCTACTGCTGGACCGGATTGCGATCAAGGCCACTACTCCCCTTTTTTCGTCCCGCTCGGGTTCAGCGCCTAGTTCGTCGGTTTTGGACGGCAACAGGGGTCTGGGAATTGCCATGGATTCTCTCGGACGATACCATGAATCAATGGGGAGTCCATTCTGCCATCGTGTCCTCGTAAACTAACGTGAAAGGAGTGCCCATGTCAATTGCGGAGCAGGCGAAGCGCATCTACGAATTGCGGCTGAAGGCGGAACTGGAAGCGAAGCATCGCGACCAGTTCGTGGCGATCGAGCCGGTCTCGGAGTCCTTTTTTCTGGGCGACCAATTCATTGATGCGGCTATGGCGGCCAAGAACGCCTATCCGGATCGAAAATCATTAGTCATTCGTGTCGGCCATGAAGCCGCATTTCATATTGGGGGCTTTGCGCCTTGATTGGAATAGTCGACGAGCGAAATCGCGCCCTCATTGATGTTCCGGTGCGGAGAACGCTGAACTCTCAGCAAGTGAGTGTCACAGCGTGGCTTGATACGGCATTCGACGGACATCTGGTGTTCCAGAAGCGGTTAATCGAAGAACTTGATCTCGAATCTTTGGTGGAAACCGAGGCAATCTTGGCCGATGGCAGGCGAGTCACATTGGAGACATTCATCTGCTATGTCGATTGGTTTGGGAACTTGATCCCGATTCAAGTGGTTGCGAACGATGGCAAGCTGCCGTTGGTGGGAACAGGACTGCTTGAGAAGCGGGTCCTGCACATCGACTACTTGGACAAGCAATTGACGCTCGATTGAACCGACGAACGACCAAGTTATGTGGACGTTGTTCTGTTAGAGATCCATTCCATTTGATCTTTTTCGGCAACCCATTTGCCATCTTCACGCCGCAAGATGTATCGATTTCCGGAAGAACTGAGCCCCGCTTCGTAATAGTTGCCAGTGAGTTCTATTCGATCATCGGATATCCGCTTCCACCAGATGATCGTGGAAGACGTTTGCATCGCCAAGAGAGTTGGCGAGCAGTAGAGACAGCTGCGCTGTCAGCAAGATTGAGCAGGGGATGAAACGTGATCGCGCGGGGATACGGACCTAATTGTCGCCGAACACCACCAGCGGCCACAAAACGCGCGCCGGATCGCCCAAGGTCTTCGTGACGTCCTCCTGGGCCAGGATCTGATCGACCGCCTCGCCGTACAAATACCGTTTGGCCATCGCGATCGGCTGCGTGCCCGCACCGTCGGTGTCCACGAAGTCCAACACCACGTTGCCGCCGTCGAGCGACGCAAGACCGGTATGAATGTCGCCAACCACGTACCGCTCGATCGCCGCGTCCGCCATGTCGAACGGACTTGCGGTGTCCACCGCCTTGCCGATCCGACGATTGAACACATCGTACGTGTACTCAACGACCTTGGTCGTTGTGCCCATCACATCCTTCTCGGTCACCCGTACCAACCGATTGCGATAGTCCCACGCGTACTCGGTCGCCTTGCCGGTGGCCGTCTTTGTGCGCTTCGTGCGATTGCCCTCTTTATCGTACTCGTACGAGTACGTGCCGTCATTAACGAGCCGGTTATCCGTGCCCGTCTGCCAGCCGGTCATCGTCCGGTTCCCGTTGGCATCATAAGCGTACGCTCGAGCGGCCCGGCGGTGGCCTGCGACACGTCGCCATCCAGACGCGCCACGTCCGTGCCCGACTGCGTGCCGCCGAACGTTTGCGCGCGGGGGATCCCGAGGCACGTGACGTCTTGTTGTGCAAGTACCTGCCGCACTTGGAGCGAGTTCTCACGCATCAGATGCAAACCAAGGGAATTCAGTTGCCGTGTGATATCCACGATCTT
>JAJSAJ010000515.1 GCA_024274855.1 Planctomycetota bacterium
CGATCGGCCAGATAATTCCTCCAAGCCGACTCATCGTCGCGCCGAGCCAGTCGGCGAAACCGCCTCCATGCACTTACCGCACGCGCGAAGGACGGATCGTGACGGCAGCGGTCCCAACGGCGTACCACCGGCCGCAGTGCGACCCAAAGCAACGGGGGCACCGGCACGAACAGCCACCAGAACCGCCCCAAAAACTCCAAGAGATTGTGAATTGAGATCATGGTCCGCTCGTTGAATCGGTTGTGTCGAACTCCCTGTAAACGAATTGGTGATTCCGAGTCGACTCGGGCTGCAAAGACGCGTGAACCGCCCTCCGGATCCACCTCGACCGTGATCGGAATCGGCACGCTTCGCAAGGTGTGGAAAGCGCCGGATTCGGGATCGAAGACCTGGATCACAATCGCGGGGATGCGTGTGATCCCGGAACGTAATGGACGGAGAATGTGTGTGAATGAACGAGCATTTTCCGTGGCACTGTCCCGAATTGGTTCTCGGGAAATCTGAAACTCCGAACGTAGACCATCGAAGGCGGCCGATGGCAAGCCGGTGATGTGGCGGGCGAAAGCAAGGTTGTCCAAATGCACCGTAAACAGTGCAGGTTGGCCCACGATCATCCGGGTGGGTGCAACGGACGTGCTGAGGTCGCACGGTCCGACAATCCCCGTAAAGTGGGTATTGCGGCCCGTTTCGGCAAGGTCTCTCACGGTGATTTCGGGAACCGCTGCGGCAAGATACACCTCCTCAAAAGAATCACTATCGCTAGTTGTTTCAAAGAAATGGTTGTAGAAATAGCCCTGCGATCGGCTCACCGGACGTTCTCCCTCCAACAAGGCACAGACGAGTCGGGCGGGTGGTGTACGCAGCACACATGGCTCGCGTGGAATCAACGTATAACGAAACGAGAGAGCTTGGCGTCCATCAGGCAGAGTATCTACGTGCGCGACCATGCGAATGTTATTCACCGGCAGCCCAACTCCTTCAGACTCGGGAACCGGAGGAGCAAGTGGAAAGACGTGGCACCGCGGGTCCATCGCAAGCGGGATTTGGAAAAAAAGCTGCTTGCACAAGGCAAACGGCACCGAACTGCGCCAAGTGACCGACAGGGTCGCGGGTTGCCCGACCCGCAACGTCGTCGGCTCGACAGTGATTTCCAACGTCATCTCCGTGGCCGACCGCGCCGCTCTGATGTGCAGGCGCAAAGGGGACGTGAACACCTTCTCGCCTTCCACACTCACGGCAAACGATGGCACGGTCAGAATCCCGTCCCGCTCGGCAATCATCTCGATCTGAAAGACGTGTTTCCGCCGCCCCGGATCGGCGGGCAGGCGGCGGACGGTCGTCACCGCGAGGTCTGGCACCGTCGGCAACTCCGGCGTTGTGGGCCGGGCGTCGCAATCCACCTCCAACCGCAGTGTGAAGGGGGTGTATTTGAAAAGACTTGCGGTTTCTGGGGTGAGTCGAACGGCAATGTCCGCGCGCGCCGTGAGCTGCATTAACAGCAGGAGGCCAACAATGGCCGGCGGAATGACGCGACGGATGCTCACCAGTTCTTCTCCACTTTGGCGCCGGCTCGCACCGCTTTGCGCCGGGATCGTTTTTGTTGGTTGGCCGCTTCCTCGGCCAAAATCTCGGCAGGCGTATAGTCTGGTACGGGCAGCGTCCGAAGCAAGAGTGCCTCCTGAAAATCGCCGGGGGACACGGGTTGCGACCGGTTGTCCAGGGACTCGGATTCGAGTTCCTCCATGGTTTCGTCGACATCCCCAGTGTTGCGCGAGGTCATGGTATTGTCTTCCTGGTCCGTGGCCGGAGGTTGCAGACTGCGCAGCGCGTCCAATGCCTGTTGCATCCGTCCCGCGGCGGTATGGAGTGTGGTGTTTGCGCGTGGCCACTGCACCGCTCCGCGAGCCAGATGCGTCAACGCCTCGTCTTGTGCCGCCACAGTCCCGGCGAGTAAATCAACGACTGGATCCACCTCCGTTGCAGGCAGCCTGGCCACGTCCCCGTAAGCGTGTGTGAGAAACTCACGAAGCGCGTCCCGCTGCAATGTGACGCTGTCGAGAACGCGCGACGTTCGCACACGCACGGCCCGCTGTTCGGTGGCGACAGCCGGGGCCAGGCGGTCCAGCGTTTTCTGGGTAGTGCCCGAGAACTCCGGAACGTTAGCCTCTTCTCCGGTCGGGACGGCACGGCGACTCAGGACGCGGAGGCTTTGCTGGGCTAGACGTTTCTGTCGTCCAGTAAGTCTCTCGAGCCGCCCGATCGTTTCAGCGAGTTTCTCACGCCGTTGCTTTTCCTCCGCGCGCTGTTGCTCAATCAATGTGTCCAATACGTGCAGTCGCCGGGTGATCTTCGTGATCCGACGGGCGATCTCGATTTGCCCGGGACGTAGCAATGCGGCGCGAAGAAACTGTTCACGCGCATCGACCAGCAACGAACGCTCGGCAAGGGCATCCGCGTCGGATTGCTCCTGTGCGAATCTCAATAATTCACTCCCTTGCTTGGTCCTTGCTCGAAATACCGCCTCACCATTTTCCTCGACGTGCGAAGCACAGCCCGGCACCAACAGGGCCAGCAGGATCAACAGGGCTTGATGACGCTTGTTCGGCAGTCTCCAGGACGCCGAAGCCAGACAGAACGCGACGGCGAGGGCCAACAGGTAAGGATACCCTTCCGTATAACGAACCTGCCGCAGACCACCCACGACAATGTCGTCTTCCGCGTCCGCAATCAATTGCTGGTAAAGAGGCACGAGGTCAAAGGGACGCGTTCGTGCCGGAAAGTACGTCACATTCGAAGCCTGGTCGGCCAGTTCAGTAAGCGTTGTCGCGTCGAGCCGCGACACGACGTCGACGTTGTTGTGCCGCATCCATCGATCGTCGGCGCGAGGATCCGGAACACGTGCCCCGCGGACCGGATCACCCAAACCGACCATCAAGACCCGCGCGCCGCATTGCGACAACAGTTCGGCCGTTTTGCCGATGTCACTCAGGTGGTCTTCGCCGTCAGTAAACACGATCAGATCGCGGTGTCCGCCCGCCGCATCGGTCAACACGGAGTTGGTAATTATCTGAACGGCTGCCTGCAAGGAGGTGCCGCCCACATCCTCGTCGGACGGATCAGCCCGCTCGAGCATGTAACGCACAAATCCGTGGTCCAATGTCAGCGGAACCCGTACCGTCGCCGACCCGGCGAACGTGACCAGGGCCATGCGCTGTCCGTTCCACGCCGGGAGCGCCTCGTGAATCGCGATGCGAGCCATCTCCAATCGGCTGGGAAAAACGTCCGCGGCCAACATGCTGCGTGACACGTCCAAAGCAATGACAATGTCACGGCCACGACGCTCGATATCATAAGGACGAGGGCTCCATTGCGGCCGGGCGAGCGCGACAACGATGCACACGAGAGCCCCCAGCGCCAGCCACTCCCCGCGTCCTAAGCCAAACCGTCCATTCTCCGGAGCAACCCCTTTCAAACGGCATGCGGCCTCACGCTGCAGGCGGCGTGACCGTGCCATGAGCCAACCCGCCAACGGTACCAGCGGCAACAACAGCAACATCCAAGGCGTGCCGAGACTCATCGACGCACCTCCTCGGCCACCCGCAGCCATGTGGCTCGCAGGATTCGCTCCGCCAACAGTAACACGAATGCCACACATGCGAGATATTGAAACAAGGGGCTGATCTCGGAGTGGTACAGAATCGTCGTCTTGATTTCGCTTGTTTCCAGATGATCGATCCGTTCATACACGTCTTGCAATTGAGTCGCATTGCCGATTTTCCAATATGCGCCACCGGTTTCGTCGGCCAGACGTTGCAACAGTTTCTCCGCGTCCGTCAACTCATTGTCATCGTGCGGACTCTCCAGGAACTCCTGACCGGGTCGTCTGTCATGCTAATGGCGTAAATCCGAATACCCCATTTCTTCGCCAGCCCGGCAGCTTCCTCCGGCAGATGCCGTCCACTGTTGTTCTCGCCGTCGGTAAGCAGTACGACGACCTTGCTGCGAACCGTCGTGGATGGGGCCGTCGTGGATGCACCCGTCGCGTGCTTTCCGGCGGCGGGCTGCCATTGACCCATTTGATCGAGCCGCGCACATGCCAGCGCCAGCGCGTCCCCATAGCCGGTACCGTCTTCCGAAGGACGTTCCTGAATATCGAGCTCGCGAATGATTTCGACCAACGCATCGTGTCCATACGTTAAAGGACTCAGCGTATCTGCGTACCGAGCAAACGTGATCAGGCCGATCAGATCATCCCCGCGGTGTCGAACGAACTGGTTGACGACCTGCTTGGTTGCTTCCAGTCGCGAGACTCTCTCACCTGTATCTCCCGCCAGGCTCTGCTCCATACTGCTCGAGATATCGACGAGCAACTGGATGGCAACGCCCTCTCGGGTCTCCTCGCCAACCTGCCGTTCCATCTGGGGCCCGGCACAGGCAGTGATCAACAACCCGATGGCCAATGCCGACAGATAACGAAGGCGGCGCAGCCACCGGAGTCGTCCGGAAGGCGGGATATTCCGCCATACAGCTAACCCCGAACCAGTGATCGCCGTCAGCGGCTGTTCTCGCAATGCGACGAGAGCAAGCGGCAGCATCAACAGAATCCAAGGATATGCGAAAATCATGGGCCGGGATCACTAACAGTTATGGTTACTTCAGGGAACCGCAACTTCTGGCCCTTGGTCTCGACCAAAAGCCCATTAGTTTTGACCGTTCCCGGTTCGAGAGCCTGCCAAATGATCACTCGTTTGTGAACGATGAGGCCCTTCGGAGTTCGCCGTACAGGCAGTTTCTCGAGCGCCCGCAATTTCAACGACGGAACGTCGGGGACATGCAACCGAATCGGCGCCGCCGAATCCGATTGCACAGTCAACTCCAAACGTATCGGTTCACCCGGCACAACCAGAAACGTGCGGGGGACGCATTGGAGGCGCGCTGACTGCTCCCCCACCGTCCGTGCGCAGACAACCGCCACGACAAGCAGAACAAGCAGACCGCCCCAGGTCGAGACACGGAGCCGAAGTCTAACCTCCGGTTTCATCGGCGGTCCTCCGGAGGCGGTGGCGAAAAACACGAGTCAGTTCGTCCGGGCAGTCGCTGCCGGTATCGACTTCCAGAAGATCGGCACGGACCGCCCCGAATTCCTCTCGCAAGCGGGCACGCCTCGCATCGAAAGTGCGCTTGCAGATGTCGCGGCCCGCGAACCCGAAGTC
>JAJSAJ010000516.1 GCA_024274855.1 Planctomycetota bacterium
TTCTGTGCACTGTTCGTACTTTGGGGCCAAGCAGCATGGTCACTCTGGAGCGACGTCGAATCTCCGCTGGTTTTTCGTCAGCAAGGACTCTTGATGCTGGTTACGATCATGACATACCTGGGTATCGGTATGTTTCAGGATCTGACACTCGTTCCAATGGCAAACACGTTACTGTTTCTGGTCGCCGGAATCACCCGCTCGGTGTCGGCAGATGTGTCGGAGCGTGCCCGCAGCATCTTGACCCCGAATCCTCGGTCTTTACCTCGCATCCCTGGTAACGCGATCGTTGCGTGATCGCGGACCATCACAGGCGTCGCCCACAAGACTGTAGACTGTTCGTCCGTGGACTGCAGGGTTTCGCAGTGAGTCTTTCTGGGCGAAAACCATGCGTGCATCTTACGAAGCACGTCCTCTGCGGGCCTGGCAGGCCGTGTCGGTATCCGAAAGGCGCACGTTCCAAACGGGCATGGATATGTGTATAATAGCACCTTATCCACTGGCCAGAATAAGATGTCGTCCATCCGTCGCCGCAACCTGCATTTCTTTGACGGCGATGTCGCGGCACCCGAACGATCCGCCCCCGACGAGGAGACTTGCCATGAAGACCACGCGACGTGACTTTCTGAAACGATCGGCTGCTGCCGGCGCAATTGCTTCCGTACCCTATATTTGGACCAGTGCAGCCGCACGCGCCGAGGACGCGAACAGCAAGCGAACCATCGCCGCTATTGGAGTCGGTGGCAGCCGGGGTCGATACAGTCGTGGTGGAACCGTTGCAAGACAAGCATCCAAGTTCGGCCAGATGATCGCTGTCTGTGATGTGGATGATCGTCATACGGCGGAGTTCAATAAAGCGTTTGACGGCAAACTGACAACCTATCGCGACTATCGCGTCCTGTTTGAAAAAGAGAAACCTGATGTTGTGACCATCGGCACGCCCGATCATTGGCACGTTCCCATTGCAATCGCGGCCCTGCGTGCTGGATGCGATGTCTATTGCGAAAAGCCGTTGACGCTGACAATCGAAGAAGGGTTTCAGATACGACAAGTGGTACAAGAGACGGGGCACGTCTTCCAGGTTGGAACTCAACAGCGGAGTGAGTACCATTCGCAGTTTTTGAAAGCAGTCGCGTTTATCCAAAGCGGTCGAATCGGCAAGAAGGTAAATGCCTATCTGGCGATCGGCGGAGCGCCCGGCAACGGTCCGTTCGAACCGGCTGACGTGCCGGAAGATCTCGATTGGGAACTCTGGCTCGGCCCGGCACCGAAAAAAGACTATTTGGAACAACGCCGAAAGATGTTCCGTTGGTGGTTTGAATACTCGGGCGGCAAGATGACCGATTGGGGAGCCCACCATATTGATATCGCCCAATGGGCTCTGGGCTGTGACCAGACAGGCCCAGTCACGGCAAAGGGGACAGGCGTTTTTCCATCGATCGTTCCGGAGAATTTCCAATGGGATGCTTTTCTGAACGGAAAAATCGACCTTCCCAACGGCTATAACACGGCGACTGAGTTCAGCATTGATCTCACGTTTCCCAATGGATCGCTAATGACGGTCACCGACCACTACAGCCGCGAGGATGGCAAGACCGATTTTGGCAATGGCATCTTATTCGAGGGTGAGGACGGGCATATCTTCGTTAATCGAGGCAAGCTGGAAGGCCAACCGATCAAAGACTTGACCGAAGCCGATCATAAAGAACTGGATGAAGCTGTGGTTAAGCTCTACAAAGGCAAACAGCCCGGCAGTCACATGGGCAACTTTTTCGAGTGCATGGAAGATCGGCAACAACCGATTTCAGACGTGGTGACTCATGTACGAACAATGACCTCGTGCCACCTCTGCAACATCACGTTGATGCTCGGGCGAGAACTGAAATGGGACCCGGATAAGGAACAGTTTCACGACGATCCGCAGGCGACGGCCTTGATGACCCGTGCCCGACGAAAACCCTATTTGCTTGACGTGTGACCGATCCGAATAGACGGGCGTCGGCATGCCGAACGCCCGATTTATCATTAGTCATTTGACATTACTCATTTATCATCGAGAGAGACAACAGAGCGGGGTCATACTCTTTCCACTGACAAATGACAAATGACAA
>JAJSAJ010000002.1 GCA_024274855.1 Planctomycetota bacterium
GTGTTCTTCCGAACGATGTGGTGGCCAATGGTCCGTTTGCTCCAATGGTTGGCCAGGGCGCGTTTGATCGTCTCGACATATCCCTCGGCCGAATTCTGTGACGTGTTGTCCCACGCGTCGCCGTGTTTTCCGAGTGTCACTCCGACGCACATCGAGTAGCGGATCGTATTCTCCTCGATGATCCAGCCTTTGCTCCAATTCGTACCGATCAAACCGATCTGTTCAGCGGTCGGTGGCGCCCAGGGAGTTGCCGCGTGCTCCAGGATCATGCCTCGCACCGTGATGTAGTTGATTCCGGTCGTCTTTGGATAGAATACCGTTTGGCGGACGTTGATTTCAACATCCTTCTCGTTTGGATCAACGCCGGGAAACTGTGCCCAGATGGTCGTGTCTTGCGTCTCCACCTGTCGAGATTTGAACACCAGGCAGAGTGTATGGTCACCACTCGTCGGTCTGATTTTGGTTGAGAATGACGCCCACGTCTGCCAGCCACCGGTGGCTGGAACCGAGCAAGTTCCCAAGTGTTCACCCTTCGGCCTGTCGAGGTGCAATTCGATCAGGCCGCCGCCGGTGGCCGAAGCAGCTCGAATTTCCACGAAGTCAGCTCGTTCGCCGAAATGAACTTTTGGTAGCAAACCGAATCACCATTGTCTATCCAGCCGATACAACGGCCGCCTTCCGAGCAGGGTGCCTTCAGGACCCCGTTGTTTGCCGCGTAGCGATCGGCGGGAATCTTGTCACCCAAAGAGTCCTTTCCAACGCGCAGCCATGCGACATTCAGCAGATAGGCGTCGTTCGATTCGCAAAACCAAATCGGCTTTTTGCCCGCGGGTTTCAGGACATCATCCAGCCGAGCTGCCTCGCTTAGCCAATAACCGTCCAGATAAACGGCACCCGTATGATGCGACCTGCCCTTCGGGTTGAACCAATCTCCGTGTATCAGGTCGCGATAAGGATTGAAGTCGCCGAAGAAACTGTTCGGTATCGTGACGGACCATGTGTCGTTCCGCACTTTTTTCCAACCTCGGACAATCTCCGAGCCCTTGAGCAGTACCCGTTCACCGGGCGCCGCTCGGTACACGATCCGTTTGGAATCGGATAAACCACCGCGTGGCGGTGCAATTCGTTCACGATAGGTACCCGCATGCACGGTAATCGTGTCACCAGGCTGTGCAACGCGTGCCGCGGCTGAAATGGTCAGGAGCGGTTCCGATGCCGATCCAGGGCTCTTGTCATTGCCGTTCTTGCCTACATGGTACTCCGCGGCAAACAGTGGACTGGCAATGAGCGTACTTAGCAGCGCAATGACAAGAGTTTTCATTCTTTGCCTACCTTTTCAAAAAGGTGTCTAGCAACACTCGGTTTCCACGGCGAGCCGGCGCCGTGCGCCTATTCCGTTTAATATTCAGCTTCGCGTTGTCAGGCTACGGATCAGGGCATGGGCAGCCCAATCAGCTCCACCGGTGTCCAGAAGGAGCCGAATTAGCAACATCGTACCAGCAAATCGGCCTCCAGGCAAAAGTGATGCGGCAACAAGGCAAAACAGTGTGCCGATACGTGGGATGCCGGATACGTGGCGGACTGCAGCTTGTGATGTCCGTTCGGATGCCAGGCTTGTAGCCCGTCGAGGAAAGCGGGTGAAGACAAGCCGGAAAGCGCATCGCACATTGGGTTTTCTGCAACGTTGAGGTATACTGTTGCGGTCATGAAACCGAACATGATATTGAACCACGCGAACAGCACGCTTGGGAATGGTGTTCTCTCTTGCTGCCGAAGGTCTTTTTTCAATGTCGATATCCTCCTTTCAGCATGGAAAACCGGCGACCGCCGGACTGCTTCTGGTAGCGCATGGAGCGCCATCCGCGAGGTGGAATTCACCGATCATTGATTTGGGGAAAAGGGTCGCCGAACAAGCGATTCGTGACCGACGGTTCAAAGCGGTTCGGACCGCCATGCTTCAGTTTACCCAACCGGATATACCGGCCTGTATCGCGGAACTCGAAGCGGACGGGTGTGATCGGATCGTCGCGGTACCACTATTCGTGGCCCCGAGTGGTCACACGCTGTTCGATATTCCGAGCGTATTGGGGATCCTCGCATCACCGAACACGCGAGCCAGAATTGCTGAAGAAGGTGGCCGGATTGCCAAGCCACGGGTGCCGGTTGTCATGACGGCGCCGTTGTCGGAAGGTGAAATATTGCCACGGTTCGTCGTGGATGAGGTTCGCCGACTGTCAAGGGATCCCGCCAAGGAAGCGGTCGTATTGCTAGCCCATGGCGATTCGGATCACCAGGGCTTGCTGGATCGGTTGATGAAGGAACTCACTACGCACTGTTGTGAGAAGCTCGAAATCCAGACCGGAGATTGGGCGTTTGTGGAGACCGGAAAGAGCTACGATCCAGTCGGTGTCGCTGCGATACACCGGGCATTGGCGGGGAACAGACGCGTGATCGTTGTCGGGCTCTACGTATCGCTCAGTGCCGAGAAGATCAACCAGCGGGCCCTGGCCACGTCACCAGATCTTGCTTCCAAACTGGAGTCAGGCGACCAGGAATTGATTTTTTCCGATCGGGCAATCATCGACGCCCCGTCGATTGTCGAGTGGGTCTTGGAAATGGCAGGTGAGGCACTGGGCTGAGCGTCACCCGTGCACGTAGTGTCCGCCATTCGTCAGAACGTTGAGACAGGATAGAATAAGAGAACGGATGGCAGGCTGCTGGTGCAGTCTGCCATCCGTAACGTGTTCGCTTTGTAATGAGAATCAGCTTGTCGATCATGTCTACCGTCCGGACGGTCTGCCGGCGCGGCATGCAGTGGACGTCCGGTCGGACGATGTGTTATTGCGATCCATCCGGAGCAGCTTGTGACGCATCCGTGGCATCTGGTTCCTCGAGCCTGATCAACAACACACGCTCGGTCTTGTCGGCCGATCGGTGGAGCAACGCTGGTGCTTCATCCTCGGTCAGGTTGGCAATGCCCGTTTCCATCACCGGCGAGGTCGTGCCGGAAACAACCCATGCAGCACGTTGGGTCTCTTTGTCGACCATGCCATCAATGTCGACGGTCTTGTCCGTGGCGGAATTGTAGCCGGCGCCGGCAATGACACCGTCTTTGTTGACCGCCAGCTGCAAATAGATTGTCGGTTCTGCCGATGATGATTCACTGTCACCGGTTACGGCGAAGATCCCCAACGGCATCCACTCGGCTGTCTCGTCAGCCGTTTCCGGAGCGCTGGTGGCGATTTGCTCGGCCTGTTGAGCATATTCTTCAGCCGTCGCTACGGGTTGATCACCGTAGTAGACCTGATTGTTTTCGTAGTAGACCGTGTCACCATAATAGAACATCTGCGGTTCGCTCCATCTCCAGGGGAACCATGCTGTAATGGCGGCCCAGGTCGCCCAGCGGTACGGTCTGGTTATACGGAAACGCGCCCAGCGGGCATTAGCTGTCCAGAAACCATGGCGAAGATGCGTCCGAGCATGGGTGCGAACGA
>JAJSAJ010000517.1 GCA_024274855.1 Planctomycetota bacterium
CGACGATGGGCATGACGCGCTGCCGCATACATCTTTGCCACACTTTGGGGGGGCTTTCCGGTCTGTTTGACACAACTTCGAGCAGATTCTGTTCATTACTGCTACGCTATCGGCAATCTTCCAGGACGGCAAGCGGGGCAGGCGACCAATTGCATAGACCGTTTTGGTTGCCCAAATCGGGGGTCTAGGCTGAATAGCTCGGGGGTTGATTGGCTATAGTGATGCCATGAACGAACCACAGGAATCCAAGAAGGCTCATTTTCGCCAAGCGTATGCAGGCCAGACGCCGTGGGACATCGGGCAGCCTCAGCCCGTTTTTGTCCAAAACGCCAGTCGAATACGGGGGACGATTCTCGATGCGGGGTGCGGCGCTGGTGACAATGCCATGTTTTTTGCCGAGCGGGGCCACGATGTGTTGGGAGTTGATTTTCTTGAGCAGCCGATCGCCCGCGCCAAGCAGCAAGCGGCTCGACGCAATCTCAAGGTCCGTTTTCAGGTCATCGATGCCCTTAAGCTGGCCGAGCTGAACGCGACTTGGGACAATGTAATCGACAGTGGCTTGTTTCATGTCTTCTCGGACGAGGATCGAGCGGCCTATGTCGCACAGTTGGCCAAGGTCGTGGGGCAAGGCGGCAACTTCTGGATGCTCTGCTTCAGTGACAAGGAGCCGCCCGGATACGGGCCACGGCGGGTTTCACGGCAGGAGATTCACGACGCATTCACTGACGGCTGGGAAGTCGAGTCGATTGAGGACGCTCGCTTTAAGGCTGCTACCGGTTCGGAAGTCGAGCGAGTTTCACAAGGTGGCCCACGCGCCTATTTCGCGGTCATTCGACGTGTGGCGTGAGCCCGAGTGACCCGACTATGGCCGACCGCCGGTGGCCAATGGCGTCATTGTCGTGTGTTTGTTGCGAATCAGACATTCCTTCTGCCGGGGGCAGGCCGACGCAGAGATGTGGGTAAGGATTCGCCAATCAATAACTGTCGCACAAGCCCCGGACCCCCATGAGCTCGTCTCATGGGTGAAGCAGTCTCGCAGCTAGAAAAGGCCATGGCGGACCGGAAAGCTCGCGTCGTCCCCAATAAGAGCGACAGTAATTGATACGCCGCCCCTAGAGACACACCTGACAGACTCTCGTGCGGCTGTGCGACCGCCTCGAAGAACATTCGGATCCAATCCCTACAAAACGCCCCTTCCGGATCGGTGATGGTCCCGTGATCCGGAAGGGGCTGTCATTTGGTCACTCGTGTCTGATCGGCATCAAAGGCTCATCGGCGCCGGATCAGGCGGCTATTTGGATGCGGTTTACGTGTTGAACGGGCCCGGGTTGGTGTGGTTTTTCTGTTCTTGGAGGGAGCCCGTGTTGTTGAGTTGGCTGGTTGGGCAGACGTGGTCGTGCCGGTCGATTGGAGTACCTTCTCGAACTGCTCGACTCGACTCTGATAAGCAGCCAGTGCCTGACGTTCGTACTGCGACGCTTGATCGAGTATCTTCTGGTCGTTTTTTGTCAATCCATTTTGCCGCAGTTTGTTGGCGTAAGCCAAGCGTTGGGCGAGCAAGGTTTCCTCACGCTGCATCTGTTGTTCGACCCACCGAACTCGCAACGCGACCTTTTTTTCCTCGGCTACCGCTGTCTGTTGGGCGATCGCGGCCCGCCGTTGTTGATCGGCCGTTACCGGTATCGAACTCGACTGTTGCGCGGGCGCCGGCTGGACCGAACGAGTCGGTTGGCCGGCTTCCAAGACACTCGAACTGGCCAAGAAAGCGCTAATCATAACCACAATGACGCCGATAGAGCATCGCATACCACATCTCCCATCGAAAAAAGCGACTAGTTCCAGTCTCTTTCGTGCCTGATCGGTGAGTGGGACGTCGAGGCTTGACTATCCCTCGGGAAAAACCGAATCCTCCGACTGTGAGTATGGGTCCGGATCTAGCGGTTATAGCGGCTAGGATGACCCCGATGTCGTGATGTACGAGCGGGCGGAATAGCCCAGCACGCGACACGAACGAGGCAATGAAGGCCGGGGCGCACCGGTCACGGTGTGAGACAATCCGCAAGCCACTCTGTTCAGGAAATCCCCCGCTACGGTCATTCTCTCGCTTCAAAACGAACCAATAGCCCATTCCTCAGTAGGCACAACAGTTGGTTGCCATCGGACGTAAAGGCCAGTTTCTCGATGGAGGCCGATTGCTTTGGCAGCGGAAAGATCTCCTGGCCGGTCGCCACATGCCAAAGCTCGATCGTGCCGTCTCTGGCACCGGAAGCGAGCGTTTTCCCATCCGGAGAGAATGCGACCGACCGAACGCTCGCGCGATGAAACGTTGACTCCCAACACTGTTTCCATGACGTCGTATCCCAAACGCCGATTTTTCGATCTTCGCCTACCGTGGCAAGCTGGTTGCCATCCCGGCTGAAAGCGATGTGATTCACGGGCAGTGAATGGCCTATCAAGCGGACGACTTCCTGCCAGTTCTGAACGTCGACGATCACGGCCGCTTCACAATCCGAGAAGGCTAGAAATCTGCCATCCGGGCTGAAGGCCACCGTATCACAATCTTCAGCCGGCAATCGCACAATGCTGTCGCCCGTCTTGCTGTTCCACACACACAATTCGTTTCCGAGATGGCTGGCAGTAACCAGGATCTTCCCGTCGTGTGAAAAGGCCAGGCCCTCGATGCCACTGTCGGCATCATGGGCACGAAATGAAAAACCGGCCTCCTCGGAAGAATTCGTGGATGAGGTGTCGCGAACGGTCACCAGCCCATCAGTGAAACCGCTCGCTTGCATCGTACCTTGCTTGGCAACTGCAATGCACACGATTGTCGTTCCTTGTGATTTTGGACCTTTTGTCAGAGGCGTCTGCGTGCTTCCCGTCCAGTAGTGAACTCCCGTTGCATTTCCAGTGACGAGTAGTCTGCCTTGTTTGGTGAGAGCAAAGTCCATGATGGGATCGTTCTCGCTGTTGGCAAGAAGTCGCCGAATGGTTTTGAATGGGTGCCAAATCCAGACGTTGCCGTCCGAGCCCGCGGAAACGAGCGTGTCGCCATCAGGCGACCAAGCGACCTGGTTTACGCGATCTGTGTGACCAAGCAGAATGGAGCGCGGCTTCGATACCGGGTTTCGTCGATCGATATTCCAGAAAATGACGTCTCTGGAATTGCAACCGGTCAGGGCTTTCGTTCCATCTCGGGAGAAAATCAGCGAGTCGACGCGTTTGTCGTGTTCGTAGAGTGACAGGTGGTGTGCCAGCTGATAGTCCTCGGTTAATCGAAACAGTCTCACCACTCCACGGTGGCTGGTCGTCCCGACGTATTTTCCGTCAGGTGACAACGTGGCGAACGTCTGCCGGATTGGAGGGAGCACTTTGTCGTGCAATAGATCTCCTGTGTGCACATCCCACCATTTGATCATGCGGTCTGCCGGTGAAAACGTAAACAACTGATCTTTCGTCTCTGTGAACACCACGTTCAGGATGTCACCGCTATGACCGTGCAACAGATGTTGTGAATTGTGCACGCGATCATGCAGAACGAGGTGACCGTCGCGACATCCGATTGCAAGCCACTGTGGATTGTGCGAGAAGCGAAGCACCTTTGGAGCAGAATCAAGATTGATGGTTTGGAGGAGTTCCCCCGATCGAGTATCCCAAAGTGTGACTTTTCGATTCTCGATACCAATGGCCAACGTATTCCCATCCGGCGAGAATGAGACGGCAGCGACCTTTTCTCTACGGCCGGGGACATCGAAAACAATCTTGCGACTCCAGCTGCCATCCTGTTCCCGTTGGTAGAGTTGGTTGACACAAGCCAGGTGCGCGGCGTCCGGGGAAAACGCCAGATTGTGGCGAAGCGGCCAGTGGTCCGGATAGTCAAGATCGATGGAGATCTCCACGGTATTCTTCGTGTTACTGTCACGAATGACCAATTGCCGTCGACTTAACGCTGCCCAGGTGTGATCGTCAGGCGAAAGGGCTATGGCAACAACATTGTCTCGTATTCGCTTTCGGTCACGGATTCGCGGCAATGCCGAACCGAGGTTCAGCGGCCAGAATCGGATTGCTCCGCCGCGATCTCCCGCAGCGATGTACTTGCCATCGGCACTGACTTCGACCGAATCGATGCCATCCAGATGTCCCGTAATTTCCTTGGTCCAATGGCCGGTTGTCAAATCCCATACCCGAATCGTGTTGTCATTTGACCCACTGACCAGTTGTTTGCCACCAGGCGTGAACGCAACGGTGAACACCATCCCTTCGTGACCTCGCAAATCTTGTAGAAGCTGGCCTGAAGAAATCTCCCATATCTTGACGGTGGTGTCGTTACTGCCCGTGGCCAGCAGCTTTCCATCAGGCGAAAACCGAACGGTTCGAATCGGTTTCGCATGACCACAGAACGTCCTGATCCTCTGGGACCCGTCGGCCGTCCATAACTTGGCAACACAGTCTTCGCCACAAGTGGCCAGCGTCTTGCCATCGGGCGAGAAGCGAACATCATAGACGTCCGCGACATCGTCCGCTCGAAAAAAACGGAGGAAGCGTCCGGTCGAGACGTCCCAAATCCGCGTCGTTCCATCTTCATGGCCGGATACCAACCTGTTTCCGCTCGGATGGTAAGTGACCGTTGTTACCTGGCTGTTGTGCGGACCAAGCGACCGCAGGCACTGGTGATTTCGAGCATCCCAAATCTGAATTGTGCCGCGACTGCCGCCGAAAGCGATTTGCTTTCCATCGGGCGAATAACAGACCGCTTGCTTGCCCTCTGAGTCGGACGACAGCACAACATGACTCGGGAGAATCTGGTCCACCAGATATCGCCACTCATAGCCCCGTAGGTCCAGTCGTTCGGCGTACGCCGGGTTTTGCCGCAACAAGCCGGCCGCGCGAACGCCGTCACCGTGGCGCCACGCAACTTCAGTCGAACTCAAGCCGCGTACGTACAGCAGTTGCTGGGACAAGGCAACGGCCTCTTCGGCCAGTTGCTCTTGCTTCCTCGCTCGTTCTGCTTGCTGCACGGCAACTTGCTTTTGCAACGCTGTTGCCGATTGTTCACGAGTGAGTCTGGCAAACGCGGCAAGCGTCTGAGCTCTTTGCCGCCAAAGCAGGATACCGGTAATGACAATCGTGATGGCAAGCATTGCCGACGCGGTCGCCACGATACCGCGATGGCGTCGAGCCCACTTGAGACAGATTACCATTGGGCTCGGTCGCTTCGCCACGATCGGCTCGTCGTTCACGTACCTGGTCAGGTCGGCACCCAATTCCGCAGCCGAGTTGTAACGGTACCGAGCGTCCCGTGCCATCGCTTTCATGACAACGGTTTCCAGGTCCTTGTGAACCACGGGATTGAGTTTCCGAATTCGAACAGGATCATTTCTTTGGATCTGCTGCATCAATCGCGGCAATTCCTCGTCTGGAAACGCGGGCCGCAGCGTCAGCATTTCGTACAAGGTGACGCCCAATGAATAGATGTCCGTGTGGTGGTCCAGGACGTGGCGGTCGCCGCGCATCTGCTCGGGGCTCATGTAACGCAGCGTGCCGATCATTGTGCCGCTGGCGGTGACGTTCGCATCTCCTTCGACGATCGCCAAACCAAAGTCCGTGATCTGCAGTTGCCCATCTCGGTCGACCATGAGGTTCGACGGCTTGATGTCACGGTGTACAATACCCATGCGATGTGCATGTTCCAGAGCACTTGCTGCCTGGATGGCCAGCCTGACAACACAGGTCTGGCGGTTCTTTTCGCCGGCACCGGCCGAAGTGATCGCCGGCAAGCACGTCAAGAAATCACTGGATGACCCGTTGGCTCGGTTCTGGGGCCGATCGGAGCCGCCGTTCCGGCAAGACCCCGTGGCGAAATCGCTTGGATCGACTGCGTCGACGGTCGGATCGTCGAAACGCTGTGGGGCAATTGCCTGGCAGGCAAGCACATCGATCGTGGAGCCGCTCGCATGTTTTGCTTGCTCGATGCCTGGGGAGCGTCGGCGGATTTCGTCCGCTATCAAATCGGCCACGGACGGGCCGTCAACGTATTGCATCGCAAAATAGTGGATACCCTCAGCGCTGCCGATCGAGTAAATGCTGACCAAGTGGGGATGATCCAGCGACGCGGCCGCCCGGGCCTCGTTTTTGAAACGGAGCAATTGAGTTGCATCCGAGACGAGGTTCGATGGCAGAACCTTCAGCGCCACGCAGCGGCTCAAGGCAATCTGTTCCGCCTCGTAGACAACTCCCATGCCACCACGTCCGATTTCGCGCAGCAGTCGGAAGTCGCCGACAATGCGGGGTTCAGAGACCGCGTCCCGTGCGACAGAACGCTCCACTCCCTGTTCGCGGTCGGCCGCCGCGGGCGCGGCCGATTCCGGTTCATCGGCGCCCTCAGTGACCCGATCGACTTTGTATGCGGCGGATTCCATGAAGTTTCCTGCGGCGTGAAGTGACTGCAATAGCCCCGTAACCCGCTCCCGCATTCGAGCGTCATCCGCACACGCATCGTCCAGAAATCGAGCCCTTTCATCGGGTGGCTCGATGTCCAGTGCCGACAAAAAGATTTCTCGTTCGTTCACCCGATGACTCCTCTTGATTGCTCATCTGATCACAGACTCCACTGATAGTGCGAGATTCCGGTCCGAAACCTGCCACGGAAAACTAGAAATCGCGAAATATCCTCGCGTCAACACCCCAGAATAGGCTGTGTTCCCAGATTAACGCATCGTGCCGGACGGCCAGAACGGACGGCCAGATTGCCAAGAGATCGGACCTTTGTCGCGAA
>JAJSAJ010000518.1 GCA_024274855.1 Planctomycetota bacterium
GAGACAAAAGGGTTTTTTCACCGGATCGCTTCCTATCCTGGCGGACGGCTGATATGTTTCGGAAATTGCGAAACGTGCACCGTTGGTCGCGTCGAACGACCGATTGCCCAATTGTCCACCTCCGCGATCTCGGCTGATGTGGGCACTCCGGCTCCGAACGCGGCGATTCTATCACAGTTTATCGGATTGTCGCATGGTTTGCCACAAAGCGATTCGGGGCGGCGGGAAAGGAAACGCAGAAACCGTGTCACGGCACAACCCGGCGTGTCGGAGAAAACGGCACTCTGCCTTTCTTGCTTGAAGCCATCGGGCATGAGACTTCCGGGGCGCTCGCTACACATCCTGCGTCGCAAAGTTGGAAGTTGAAAGACGACAGGTTCTTTTCAAGGCGATTGGTCTACGAACGACTGGTGAACGAGGACAACGTCTCGTTTGACGTGCTCGGCTGGCACTGGTATTATGAGATGGGCAAAATAACCACGGTTCGCGACACGATCCACGTGTTCGAGAAGCTTCGATCTTGCGGCTAGCCGATTTGGATGACCGAAGGCGGGAACGGGGTCTTCGTTGGAAAGGATTTACATCCATGACCACATCGTTGCTACTCACCTGCCTGTTACTCTCACCGTGGGCAGCCGCCCCGCCAGCGAAGACGGAACCTACCAATACCGCCGAAGCGGCTGCGAAGAAAGCGGCGGCCGACAAACTCGTCGACGAGCGGTACGCCGCCTGGGTTGCAATGCTCTCGCCCGAGCGCAAAGCCTGGGAGCGAGTCTTACAGGAGAACCTCGGCGGCTTTTATCTGCCGATCCACAAGCGACAGAAGGTAGCAGGCCGGTCCAATGCCTGGGACTTCGTCCAAGACGATCCCAGTCTTCCGCGTGTGCTGCTGATCGGAGACTCCGTCTCGCGTGGCTACACCCAAAGTGTACGGAAGACGCTCGCAGGCAAGGCCAACGTCCACCGGGCACCGGCCAACTGCGGCCCGACCTCGCTGGGCCTGCGAAAACTGGACATCTGGCTCGGCGATGGCAAGTGGGACGTGATTCACTTCAACTTCGGCATCCATGATCGCAACACGCCCATCGCTGACTACAGCCAACGGCTGGAACAGCTTGTCGAACGCATGAAGAAGACCGGCGCGAAGCTGGTCTGGGCCACCACCACGCCTATCCCAGATGATCCAGCAAAGAAACAGACCGCGGCGTCGATCGTCGAACGGAACGAGGCGGCGGCGCAGATCATGCAGAAACACGGTGTTGTGACGGACGATCTGTTCACCGCCGTAACACCGCACCTGGAGGCGATGCAGAATCCAAACGACGTCCACTTCAATGCGGCGGGCTACAAGTTCCTGGGGCAACAGGTAGGGAAAGCCATTGAGGGGCTGTAGAACGATGAGTCGTAGACGACAATGGAACGAGTACCCGAACACTGGTACGTGCCTGGCTACTACCGGGACGCCACTGGCCATTCACAAGCCAAACAGGACTTGCAGGACGACGCTAATGCGGTCTATGAACTGGCCCTCTGCTGGCGGATATCAAGCCTGTAGATCTCCGATGCCAACTCCGATAGACGCCGTCGTGTCGCACTGCTTCCCTAGGCAATGTTCTTCTCCAACTCTTTGATTGTGGCCTCCAGATCACCGCGTCGAAAGGTGTCGATCAATGAACAATGTTCGACGTAGATTGTCATGGGGTTGGAGTAGTTCAAATGGTTCTTGCGGAAGTGCTGCCGCAGACGTGTCACAATGACCGACGAAATGGCCAACAGATCCGGCTGCTCGGCCCGGCCCAGGAATGACCGGTGTAGCGCGATGTCCTGTTCGGCAATGGCCATGTTTGTATGGCGATTGCTTTGTCAGTTGTTGTCGGCAACACCACCCGTCGAATGAACATGCTCTTGAGAGGAAATCACGAACGTGAATACTGCGAGTGAAGGTAGCGGTCTGTGTTTTCCAGTCATCGCCAAGCTCACCCTATGTGTGATGCTCGTGGCCGGATCGATGCGCGATGTCGCGGCGGAAATCAAGGTGGTGGCACATTACCGGCTCACAAAAACGAGAGATGTTGTTGCTGGCAGTGCGGCACCGGACGTGCTGCCGGACGTTTCTGGCAACGGTCGCAATCTGAAGCTAGTGAGTAGGCCGCGATTAACACAAGACATGCCCAGGCGGCGCGGTGACTTGGAACCGATGGCGATTGTCTTTGACGGTGTCGACGATCGGTATGCGATGGCGGCGCCGTTGCTCGGGCAAACCGACAATTTCGGCATCGAGGCTTGGGTCAAGTTGCGCTCGGACGACATGAGCACGGTGGTGTTGAACGGCCATGGAGCCGCTGCCGGATATGCCATTACATGCCAGAACGGTGTGTGGGCATTCTTGTGTGGTGGCGTGGATTATGGGCGATCAGATTGTGCCGTCTCGCTCGATGTGTGGCAACATGTTGCCATTGTTCGCGAAGGTGGAGTTTCGACACTGTATGTGAACGGCCGGCCGCACTATCGGACGAAAACGAAGCCCAATCCGCCGTCCGGTGTGTTCTCCATTGGCGGTGGATCTTCGGCGGACGATACGATGGACGGTGCGGTCGGCGAGATCCGCGTATTCACGTTTGATCCGGGCAAGTTTCGGCCTGATCACGACCTGCTGTTAGACGAGGCGTCCGCTCACGCGGCAGAGGCAGCACGGCGTGCCTCCAAGCCGCGTTCCTGGAAGAATGCCGCCCCGTACATCAACACGTGGCTCGTGGGCGGGCCGTTTCGACGCGGCCAGGTGTCGGTCGAGGCGATCGGCAGACCGGCACTGGGGAAGACCTTGGCCGGCAGAAAATGGC
>JAJSAJ010000519.1 GCA_024274855.1 Planctomycetota bacterium
ACCGTCTCGCGGACGTCAGCCGTAACTCGCTCTTTTCGTGATTCCAGCAGTCCATTGAGCGATTCGACCTGCTGGTCTGGGACAACGGCAAATAGCTTGAACCGGATGTAATACAGAGTAGCAGGCTCTCGGCGCTGAGTGACCAGGAACTCGCCTAAATCCACTTCACTGAAATGTCTCGGATCGTGACGCAACCGATCTTGCTGGTAACGATCCAACAGTGTCCGGGCATCGACCATGACCGCCTGCTGGTCATCCGATCCACAACCAATACTCATCACAAGGACAACGGCAACAAACAGAGCGCCCAGGTGCCCGACTGACAATCGTTCGCAAACTGTGTATCTCATGAAACGGCCCTCGGCCATCCGAAATGGCCACCACCGGAAACGCCGGCGAATCGATTATGCCTGCCTAGCTCACTCTTTAACTGCCCATTCCAGCCAGTGTGCCACCCCGGCGAAGGGGGCCTTCTGGAAACACTCATCCTCGGGCGATCATGTCCTCAGCCCATCCAAATGCTGGCTAACCCGGATATCTGGCCAACCAACGAGAAACCAGGTTCTCGAGTTCTAGATCGACCCAGTGCCGCCTTAAACTTGAGAAGCCTGGCAATTCAGTGCAGTTACAGCGATCACATGCAGGGCGATGTTTATAGCGACAATTGCGGCATTACGCCTGGACAGCAAGAACGGTGGGTTTAGCTGCTTGCCTCGTACGATGTGCTCATGGTGCGCGCATGTCTTGCGGAAAGGCTGCCCCGCAAGCCCTAAGGCTTTGTCAAGGCTATAGATGGGGGGGGTGAGAAATTAGCAGTTAGCGGCCTTGATCGCAATCCGGTCCAGCAGCAGGCAAACAGGTCCCGGCTGCAGTTCCAAACCTCTTGTAGCGTCCGGGATTACGCCATGTCCCGCTCGGCAAGCGGGACCTACCTGGACCACCTTACGATCAATGCCGCAGTTAGCGTAGTTCGACTGTGTGACTTCGCTGATGGGGCACAAGACGTAGGGTGGGCACTGCCCACCCTACAAAAGTCAAACAGTCGAGGTAGAAACCCGCCACCTCCGTCTGCCTTAATTCGCTTTCCTCATTTTTCATTGGCAACTTCCCCCCTCCGTCTCCCTCTCCTCTGTGTTCTCGGGGTCTGTGTGGTTATATCTCTATCTGCCTCGAGCGGTCGCTCGGAGTTGGTCCGCGGCTTTGCCGTCCTGTGTGATAACGGGAGTCGCCCGAGTCGAAATCCTCGCATAAGTTTCCAGATCTGAATTTTTCCACCGAAGCCACGATGGAAATCTGCCGATTTATTCTTCTACATTTGCTATTGAATCAGAACGCATAAAGTAGAATAGTTAAAGACGACTCAAGTCCCTCCGGTCGCCATTTCGGCAGAGGGACCAACCCAATTGCGTTGGCCGGGGTCACCTAAGGCTTGTGCAAGTGCACGCCGGACCCCCGCCAGTCTCGCAGCGACTCCACTCGTCGCAATCGGCCGGAGGTTTGAGATAAACTGGACCGTTGGATACCTCGACAAACGAGGTGGTCAGCGGTCTTTTTTTGTGTCGTGCATCGAGTGGCTGCGCCAAGCAGTCGGCAGTAAAGCCAACAGCCGTATCCGATCCAAGAATCTGCCCTTATCACAACGTCGCGAATCTGAATAATCGTCAGTTTCGTAATCCAAATACGTTGGCAGTCACTCAGATTGGATCCTGCCACCTGAAGTTCATTTGGCAACACGGCTTGTGTAAGGTAGCTTTCAATAGAATGGTCTGCCGTATCTCATCTGGATCCGGCAATCGAGCGGGCGGCAGGGCCGCAGCCCAACTCCGAGCTACCGCTCGGCGCCCCATTGGTCCGCTCCCGTTAGTCGCTGGAGCTTTATCAAAACTTTACGATCTTTGACGCTGGCAATACAGGTCCGTGATTCGTTTCACTGCTAACCGTGACGTGGTCGTGCCATGCAACCGCTGAAGATACTTGCGTTACTGCTGGCTTGCTTCATAGCCGGGATTGTTGCCTCCGATTTCGCGGTTTTTTTCCACGCCAGTCCGGGCAATGGCGCGTTGCACAACTCGATGGCTGTCGACGTGGCGCCATCGCGGTAAAGAAGTCGTCCCCGTTTCACTACCCCGTCCTCTTACCCACGACCTGGGGACGCGTCAGACATTGTGCCAACTGGACCAACGTAATGAGATCCAATACGTTGTGGTGCAATACGGAACGCATCAGCCAGGCATCGCCCGTCCGAACAAAATCATGATAAGCCTCGGGGATCTCGGAACCGCCGATATCTTGAGTCCGTTTTCGGCCACAAACATGCTGTTCGAGTGTCTGTAGTTTGCAATTCGGCAACTTCTTTTTCCATCGTCGGCGCGCATGATGCAGTAGATCACAGTGCGTCCATGTGGCGGGGCCGCTCGGTGCACGGTCAATATGGTGTAGAATACTACGGTCGGAAATCATCGGCCAGTCGAAGCTCTTGCCGTTGAAAGTCACCAATACGTCCATGCCGGCGATCGTCTCCCAAAGACTGTGCAGAATCGCCTTCTCTTCGCCATAGTGACGTGCCAATAATTGCGACAGCACAAGCTGGCCGTCATGATCGTGAATCAACCCGATCAGGAACACCATCGATCCGGAGAATCCACAGGTTTCCAGATCGAGGAAGACGGCCCTTTGCGGGAACGCACAGACCAGATCGCCAATCTCAGGCTCCCAATTCGGCTGATCTTGACGCAGGACCGGCAACCGATGCGAAATACCAATCGGACCGGAAGGGCTCGCTCCGGATGGCCGTTTGCCCTCCTGAAGAAACCGATCAGATTGCGGGCCAGCAATATCACCTATTTGGTTTTTGTGTGCGATCGGCCAAGCCTTCAGCCACCGATCGGCATGAGGCCAAAGCTCGCCGATAGGCTGCTGCCGCAAGAAATGACTGCCCCAACACGTCTGAACTTCCGTCCCCGCGGGCAAACATCCCATCTCTTGCAATACAGATGGCGATTCCATGCTCCTACATTCAGACAGGTCGGCACGTTGCGTCAACTCGGCTTTCTTACGGCTCGTCACCGAGCTTTCGATCCGGCCACTTGACCTCGGCTGATCCCGCGACCCGAGCTGAGAGTGTGGCACGTCTTCAGCGACCGATCGCTGCAATGTCGATCGTTTTGATACCGACCGATGTCGATTCAACCGACTCAGTTGGGACAAGACATATTTGTCAAACATGAAAACAAGATCACTTTTCTTTGGTCATGGTCGTGCCGAAGGCGTGATCCGGTCCAGAACCCCGTGTCGCGTCAGTTACCCTGTTTTCGCACAGCAACTGCAACAGCCGGATCGTGGCTTGCTTATCTGGAATAGGATAGCCTCGGGTCAAGTCAGGATCACTATGGATCGCTGGACGTAAATTCGGCAACCCAACACAACTGGGACATCCGTCTTCACAATCGCATTGCTGAACCATTTGCCAACAGATTTCTAGCAAAGTGCTGATTTGGTCGAACCCCTTCTCACAGTACCCGAGTCCACCCGGGTACCGATCGTACAGGATCAGACTGCTTGATCCCAGGTTCTTGCTGTCAACCACGCCGCTAATATCTCGGCTGTCACACATGGCAACCAACGGCAGTGCGACGACAGCCAAATTGCGCAGGCCACACAGGCCTTCGCCGATCCGGCCCCCAGCCTGCTTCACTTGCTCACGGACAGCATGGTTCGGGGTCAGCCAAAAAGCAGTTGTAGGCAACGACTGTGCGGGCAAGTCGACCGCCCCAAACACAACATTCTCTCGCGTTTCAAACTTGATTTTCTTGAACCCAATCGTCTTCCAGGCAACATCCACTTCGCCGAATCCAAGCTGTGCGGTCGGAAATCGCTCGTCTGTCGTCAAGCTGCGCGTGATGTCGACTCGACTGTCCAACACGGCTTGTGTGTAGTAATCCAGTTCACGCCGTTGGACGTACGCAACCTTGCCTTCCATATCCAGATCCCGCACGATGTACGTCTGGCCATCGTGCAAGTAAACGGCTTCGGGATAGACCAATTCCGGAGCACTGATCGCATCAACGTTCGCAATAACCTCATGGTTCGGTTTCTGGTGACCTCGTGTCTTCCGGCGTGTCCGAGGCGTTCGGCCAACTTGATCGTGTTCAGCCCGTTGTCGGTACACCTGCTGGGACATTCGGCCAGCCGGATTGGTTTGGTCCTCCGGGCGATCCGACTCTGGCCGGTACAGCACAATACTGAATGTGTTGTCGCTCATGTGCCGAAGACTGATCTGCTGAGCCGGATTCTGACCGCCTGAGAAATAGACGACCCTATCAATGCAACTCAGCTCGTCGGCATCCACCAAGATCTACACGACATCACTCGCCACAGAGCCGAATCGCTGAACAGCCTTGTCATCCAAAGGCAGCTCAAATGCGGCTGCTTTCAGATGTTTGGCCAGCACGTATGGGTTTTCCGGATCGACCACGGCATGCTCGGGGGATTGATCAAAAAAGTACTCGGGATGGCGCAACAAATACTGGTCGACCGGATCGTTACCGGCCAACAACACGGCCAAACTCTCCTCGTTTCGCCGGCCGCTCCGACCCGCTTGCTGCCACGTGCTGGCAATGGTTCCCGGATAATGCACCAGCAGCGTGATATCGAGCGACCCGATATCAACACCCAATTCCAGGGCGTTGGTCGCGGCCACGCCGAGCAGACGGCCGGCAAACAAGTCCTCCTCGATTTGCCGGCGCTCGTCCGGCAAATAGCCACCCCGATAGGCCCGTACACGGTCAGCTAATACGGAACCTTGTTCCATCAACGATCGTTGGACATAACGATGCACTAACTCAGTGGCTTGACGTGTCCGAGTAAACGTCAACGTCTGCGCGCCGCTTTGCATGGCCGTTGTCATCAGCCAGACCGCATCGTCCGTGGCGCTGGCGCGCGCCAACTTGTTCCTCCGGTCACCTGTGGGGTTCCAAAGGGCGAAGTATTTCGTCCCGCAAGGGGATCCATCCTGATCGATCACCTCAACCGGGCGCGTAATCAACCGAGCAGTCAACTCACCCGGATTCGCAATCGTCGCACTCGTCGCCACAAAAACAGGCTGCGATCCATAGTGCCGGCAGATCCGCAGCAGCCGTTTCAACACCGATGCGACATGAGCCCCAAAAATCCCGCGATACATGTGAACTTCATCCAGAACAACGTATCGCAACTGGCTGAAGAAACGGCTCCATTTCGGATGATAGGGCAGTATCGAAGCGTGCAACATATCCGGGTTCGTCAGAACCAGATTCGCTTCGGCCTTGATGTGCCGCCGTTGGCCCGTTGGCGTGTCCCCATCGTAAACGCCCGCACGAATGCAATCCGCAACCTGGGAATCATCACTCACCAACTCGAGCAATCCCTTTAGCTGATCGCGCGCAAGTGCTTTTGTTGGAAACAAGTACAAGGCACGTGCCGCCGGGTCAGTCAGGCACGCTTCAAGGACCGGCAGGTTGTAACACAACGTCTTCCCACTCGCGGTCCCCGTGACAACAACACAGTCCTTCCCGGAACGGACCGTATCCACGGCCTGCGCCTGATGGGAATACAATCGATCGATGCCAACCCGTTCCAGCAGACGTTTTAGCGCGCCCGACACCGGTGAATCAGGCTCCGCATACCTTCCCGCACGCCCGTCAAGTCGCTGCGTGTGAACCAACTGGCCGGCATACTGCGGGTCACGCATCACTTGATTCAGAAAAGCACTGACGTCCATGCCGGTTCCTCTTACTCCCCCCAGAGTCGCAACCAAACGCTGGATCACAAGTAAACAAACGTCTACTATTACCCATCCTGTGTAATCAGGCAAGATCAGTTACCGATCCCCCGCAATCACCCCAATCCAGGTATTTCACGAGCGATCTGCTGCAGTGCCTCGGCTGCTAAGAGGTCGACGCTGTATGGCCATCTCGCTATCGGTTGTCGCAGTGGTTTTTGTTCCGAGGATGCGGGGGCAGAGGCGGACCGTCAGGTCACCAGGTCGAATGCAAACGAACGCTCAAACAGACGCCCCTGACTAAGTTCCAAGAAGGGGAGGAAATCAAGCGATAAAGCCCCGTTCAGGGGGCAGGAGGCGTGCAGTTCGATTGGCAGGCGTGGGCAAGCAGATATGTTGTTCGCTCCATGGAAGTGTTGCCAGGCCCCGCGAGCCGCAATAGCCTCAGCCGGTGTGGCCAGACACCGCTACTCGGTCAAATCAACGGCTTAACCCCACAAAGAGTGACACAACCACAGGCACCGACATTTGAGAAAATGCGTTTCCGATGGCGTCTGTGTCGGCCCTCCTGGCCTCTGTCGCGTCACGCGGCATTCGGTTCCGGGGTCTGGCAGCTCGCTTAGACTCCGAACACGTCTTCGATCCTCTCGGCCGTCAGGATGTGCTCGGCAAAGAGGAGGAGTTGCTTCGAATCGGCCTCATCGACCTGCCGGCGCAGTTCGTCCGAGATGGATCCGAACTTGCGCTCCAGCTGGCGAAGGAGGATTTCCGCCTCACCTTCCGTCTTTCCTTTTTCGATTCCCTTCTTAATTCCTTCCTTGATTCCTTCCTCCCGCAGCTCCTTCTCCCACTCTTTAATTTGTTCTTTCAGCATGGCCCCGTACTCCTGTATATCGTCCAACTCGGCGATCGGCTGTTCCGACTCGCTCCTCTGCCCCAGCAGCATCTGAACCCACCGCAAGATCCGCTTGGCCGACTCACGGTGCTCGGACGCCAAGGCCCAATCTCGCAAGGCCTTGGCCACCTGCTCAAAATCTTCTCGCGTTCGGCACTGCTCGAACCGGAACACGAGCGCCACCAGGTTCTCCATTCCAAACAGCTTTTGCGGGTCCTCGGCGTGCTCCTCCAACAGAAAGTATCGCATCCGAGGCCGGTACGCCGCCAGTTCTTTCGGGCACTCGGCGAACAACTCGGCCACCTCCAGCGGCGCTCGCCAGGGCTGCTTGCCA
>JAJSAJ010000520.1 GCA_024274855.1 Planctomycetota bacterium
GTCGGCCAGAATGACCGCGTGACGGAAAAGAGCGAACGTCCGAGCTTTGGCGACGACGAAACGTTGCAATCCGACTCATCAGAAGAGACGCCTGAAGAGCTGCAGAGCGCGGATTCTGAAGACCAGGTTGAAGACCAGCAGGCTGAGCAGCCAGAGACTGATGGCCAGGACGACGCATCTGGGGCGGAAGAGGAACCGAAATCAGACGACGCCTCTTGAAACTGGCAACTGTATTCACGAGGCGACAGTATTCACGAGGCGATAGGGATTCACGAGGCGATAGGGCCGCCAACCAATGTCGAGCTAGAGGTCAGGGCTCCATTGGTCGTGGTCGCTCGGTCTTGGCAAGAACTTCACGATGTTTGAGATCCGTAGGACCGGGAAATCACCAAAATGGTTTTTTCCAGACATTGATGGCCACCGGCAACCAGTCGGTGGCTTTACTCTTAGATGAGTACATCGAACTCTTAGATGAGTACATCGGCTTGTGGGTGAGTATCGGCGTCCAGTCATCGTCCGGAAGGTAAAAAACGAGTCTCGTTTGCTGCCTGTCATAGCCGGACGCCATAACGTACTTGAGGACGCGACAATCGACACGGAAGGTGCATAATGGCCAAACCGCGCGCACCCCGACAGCTTGGTATGCCAGGCATCGAGCGGCCCGTTTCGAACGGGTTCGATTTTACACACCACATGACGGGCCTCTGCCGAGACATGGTGAATCGCCTGCCCGATTTGGCTCATATCGACATCGATCGGGTGGCAGTCTGCGTATCGCAAGCGCGTAAGAAAAGCCAATACGGCACCTTCGCTTCATTGACTCCGATGCGATTTCGACTGGGAGCCCCGGTCGAACGGCGGCGAGACCAGTGGTACACGACCCAACGCCTGACCGACCGCTCGGGACGCGAACAACTCTATATTCTCAAGTTTTATTTGCCCCGGTTCATGGACATGCCTTTGACTGAAAAGTTGACGACCATCGTTCATGAACTATGGCACATCAGTCCCGATTTTGACGGTGATCTTCGCCGCCACGAGGGGCGCTGTTTTGTTCATTCCGGTTCACAGCGCGACTACGACGCGCACGCGGCTTCACTCGCGGATCAATGGCTGCAATTGAAGCCACCGGCCGGTAATCACGCATTCCTGAAGCACTCGTTTCAGGATATTCAGCGCATCTACGGAGGCGTTTACGGCACGCGAGTTCGGCGTCCCAAATTGATTCCGATTTCCGCGGAGCGAGCAGCAGAGATAGCGCAAAATGACCAGATTGTGTCGAACAGGGAGACTTGACGCGAGGTCGGTCGACTTATAACGTAACGTATGCAGTCGATTGGCTTGGCCCGAATGGAGCTCTGGCTGAGCGAGCAGCCGTTTGAAGAATTGCGGGAGTGGCGGAATTGGCAGACGCGCTAGGTTGAGGGCCTAGTGGGATTTATTTCCCGTGGAGGTTCGAGTCCTCTTTCCCGCACTACTTAAGTCAAGCCGAAACAAACACTTATGTTACCTGCCGATGATCGGCCGTGCGGCACCTGAAATGAGTGGCAAAGTGGTAGTCTACCACTTTAATCCACATGAAAGGTGCAGCACATGTCCAGGCAAGCCCGCGTTCCCTCCTATCGGCGCCACCACAGCGGCCAAGCCACTGCCAAGGCCGGTGCCATGCCACTTCTTGCGGCAAGATGGGAAGGCAAGGCAATTCTCCTTCATCGCATGACGATGGGCAATGCGAGGTTTTTGTCGGTGTTCACCGATTCCTTGCCAGATTTTTGAGGGATGGTCGTGCTGAA
>JAJSAJ010000521.1 GCA_024274855.1 Planctomycetota bacterium
CCAACCCAGCGAGCACGGCCCGCACATTCTCAGAGATAAGACGCTAACAGAAGGACCAAGCATGGTGGCCAAGTGTTGGGGGCTTCCTCGCCAGCCCTGCCCAGCAACCGGTTTTCCCGACTTCATACACCGTTTTTCTTCCGCACACCGCATGGTCCGCATGCAACGCTGCGGTATACTGTTGGTAAAATCTCTCGACGTGGCAAGATAGTGAAGGCAGAACAAACCGTCTCCAACAACGTAAAACCCCGCTTGGGTCGCAGACACCGCTTATTGACAAGGAGGCCCATGTGCGAATCCTGCAAGCCACGCCTGCGATAATTGCCGCCGTGCTGTTGATGACCGGCGGCTCACTGCGGGCTGCTGATTCCAAGCAAGTTTTCCCGGGCAAGCAGTGGGCCACTCGAGCGCCCTCGGAAGTTGGAATGGACCCGAAGAAGCTGAAGACGTTCAGCACGTTCATCGGTGGACGCGGTTGCGTCGTCCGGCATGGATACCTGGTCTATTCGTGGGGTGACGTCAGCCAGCGAGCCGATGTGGCTTCGGCGTGCAAACCGTTCTTTTCCCACTTTCTGCTGAAGGCGATCGAAGACGGCAAAATCAAAAGCGTTGAC
Source organism: Planctomycetota bacterium (assembly GCA_024274855.1). Lineage (GTDB taxonomy): Bacteria > Planctomycetota > Planctomycetia > Pirellulales > Pirellulaceae > JAJSAJ01. The sequence continues at coordinate 615 of JAJSAJ010000521.1, forward strand.
CAGCCTGTCGCTGAATGGGCGCCGAGGCTGGGGCGGATCAACAGGGATCTTGGTTACAAAGATCGCAAGATCCGGTGGCGCGACCTGGCCAATCAAACGTCCTGTTATCAACTTGTCGAGCCCCCCGGCTCGGCATTCGACTACAACGACTGGCAAATGGCGTTCTTCTGGGACACACTGTTTTTGAAAGTGTATGGCGCGACGTACAGCAATGTAGATAAAACCGTGTTTCACCCAATGCTGACCGACCGGTTGCAGTGCGAAGATAACCCCACGATGATGGCCTTCGGTCTGCACAATCGGCCAGGTCGCGTCGGGATTTCCGTGCGTGATTTCGCCCGGTTCGGATTGCTCTATTTGCACAAGGGGAATTGGAACGGCAAGCAACTGATCAGCCGCAAGTATGCGGTCATGGCGGTAACCAGTCCGCTCCCGAATTCCATCCCGCGCGCCGGCCACAAGGTCGCTGAAATGATAGCCGGCCAGCGATCACTCGGCTCGACCAATAGACCGGATAATCAGACCGATCATTTCGGCAGCTATAGTTGGCTGTGGTGGATCAACGGAGTCGACCGGCACGGAACACGCATGTTCCCCGATGGGCCGCATGACTTGTTTGGTACGTTCGGCCATGGTGGTCCTCGCGCCATGTGGGTCATCCCAAGCCTGGACATAGTCGTTTCCTACAACGACGCCAGGATGAAGCAATGGACCAGCGGCCGAAACAACTCGACGAACACCGCGATCAAGCTGCTGATAGAGGCACTTGTCGACCATTGATACGGTTTTCGAGCGTCCGGCATGCGAGGCAAAGGCAAACCGTCCAGACCCCCATGGGCTTGTCCCATGGGGGTCCTTCGACCAACGTGCGTTCTCCATTTGGCTAAAGTGTTACAAAAAAACCCGAATTACACCATCTTGGGCCATGCCTATCCCGGTCTTGAGGCCTATAATTCCGGTCTCGTCGTATTGTCTTGTGGTACCCATCTCGAAGACCTGTGAGGAAGTAGTCATGCGGAAGTCTACCAAATTGTTTGGATTCCTTTTCTGTTTAGGGCTTTTGTGTGCCTGGACAAGTGCCGAAATGTCGGCGGTTGCCGGGCCACAGCGAGGCGGAAGGGGCGGCGGAAGGGGAGGCGGTGGTGGTGGCGGTCGTTCTCGTCCCTCGGCGGCGCGGCCCCCGTCCCGTCCAAGCCCGAGACCGTCGACTCGCCCGAGTACCGGCCGCCCCTCGGACGGCACGCGACCGGCAAATTCCTCGAACTTTTTCGATCAGGGACGACCTGGTGCTGGCACTCGCCCGAGTACACGGCCCGCACCCGGAACTCGCCCCGGTGCCGGACAACTGCCGAGTACACGACCAGCTCCCGGCACGCGCCCTGGAGCCGGACAACTTCCCGGTACTCGACCCACTCCCGGAACCAGACCGGGCGCCGGCCAGCGACCAGCCACACGTCCAGGTGTCGGTGGACAGCCGAACATTCGGGACCGTGTCAACGCCGTCACACGCCCCAAAAACAGTATCAACAGAATCCCGGACCGCACCCACCACAACCAATGGCGTCATCAGCGACGCGACTTCGTTCGCACCCATGCTCGGACGCATCTTCGCCATGGTTTCTGGACAGCTAATGCCCGCTGGGCGCGTTTCCGTATAACCAGACCGTACCGCTGGGCGACCTGGGCCGCCATTACAGCATGGTTCCCCTGGAGATGGAGCG
>JAJSAJ010000522.1 GCA_024274855.1 Planctomycetota bacterium
GCCTTGCTTCCGTTGGTCGCCAGAATAATGTCAAATAGTCAAAGATCTTTGAGATTGGTAGTCCCGGGCGACCGGCTAGTCTGTTTCCAAGGCTCTCTTGCCGACCGTGTCGATTGGGCCTGAATAACCCGGGCCGCCGGCAGCGATATAGCCGTCGCTGCGCCCGCTCGTGTCGTGGCTTACCCAAAAGGCGTAGAGCGATCCGTTGGTCATGCGGAACCTGATTCGAACAGGTCGGTTCTTGACAGACGACAAATCACGGTCTCCTCTCCACGTGATTTGCTGGATCGTGCTATCTACACGAACCGGCTTGCAGTTCTCCAAAGTGAACGGACTGATCGGATGCCCCGACTTGTCGACAAGCTCAGCACGCAATTCACCGTCGGCAACGTCTGCGTTCACAAACAGACATGTGCCGTTGAACTGTACCGGTCGGGTGAGCAATTCGCATGGTTGCTCTTTGGCGTCCATTGAAACGAAACCATCACGCCGCATAAACGCCACGCCCGTGCTGCCGTGGTCGTACATGCCGTCACTGAGAAAACTCTGGCTCTTCCGATCGACATTCCCCTGGAATCCTGTGTAGTAGAACCACAGTTTGTCGCCATGGATCGTGCAAATGCCTCCGACGGGTTGGATGTATCCGCGGTCCCAGACGTCGCGGCGTTCAGCCCGAATAAACGGTCTGCGGTCGGGTCGATACCAGTGGAATCCATCGCGGCTGTACGCCAGGTTCAACTCGGTGATCTTCGGCAAGCCTTGCTTCGAGCAGGTGCTGTTCGGCGGTCCAAGGTGAATTTCAAAAATACCGAGCATAATGCTCTCATAAGCGACTGCGTCCAAGTTGTACAGTTGGGCCGGTTGGCCGATCTTCGAATCCGGTGGATCCTGGTTGTCAGCTGCGCACCAGATGACCGGCTGTCCGACTTCCCACTTGGCTCCGGCAAGAAAATCACTGTGTTCCCAATAACGTCGCGATCGTTGGCGCCAGTTGTCGCGCAAGCTGTAGATCCACTTCTTTCGGAACGGGTTGTAGAACATCGAACTCCGGTCGCCGGTGATTCCGGTGGCAATCGGGTTGCTCCAGTGGAGACCGTCGGCCGAGACCATTGCCATAGCCGGTCCTGTGCCGCCCGGCATGACAAATATCTTATATTTTTGCTCGGGGTTGTTGGTGTCGTAGTCGGGCACAATATTCCACGAATCGCAATGGTACTGTTTCGGAAGCACTCGGTTCGTGCCAGGCTCGATGTCCAATGCCGGCCGCTCCCAGCGAAGTCCGTCCGTGCTGGTCGCATAGCAGATCGTATGAATCCATCCAGCCTCGTACCACATTTTGAAAACCTTCTTGGCCGGGTCCCACCACACACCGCCGTCCTTGGGACAGGCGATCGAATTACGGGGCCGATTGATTTCCAACGCGGTTTCCGGCTTGAGAATCGGATTGCCCTCATACTTTTCCGCCAGATAATACGACCGTCTCATATCGGTCTTCTCGATCAGGAAATCGTCCACGAACAACTGTCGTCCAACGTCGATCGGCACGATGTCGGGCCGATGGTCCAGATACGGAACAGGCATGGGGTTCGTGTCATAAGGGACGATGTCATTCGGTGGCCAGTCTTTTGGAAGTCGGATGCCGTTGTAGAGTAATTCACCATGATTGTTTGCCCATGGCTTGCGCTCGGGAAGAATAAGCTCTGCTTTCGAAAACCCGATAACGATCGCCCATTTCTTTAATCGAAACCGCTCACCCTTGTTCAGTTTCTTCTGGTACGTGCGGACCTTGTCAAAAGGTTGTTCACCAAACAGTTGAAACACCGTGGAATGGTCACTTCTCTTGAACCCGGCTGCCTCTAATTCCTTGTAGCGACTGCATGTCTTAGCGACTGGGTGGACCGGGTCGGGCGTGAGTACGGTGATCGAGCCCGGTCGGACGCATTCAAAATCGACGAAGTCAATGCTGCTGCGAAGAAACCGTTTACCCTTGACGCTGTCCGGACACTCGGCAACCACATAGGGGCGGTTCGTGTACAGGAGAACGCCGGGTATGAACGTATCGACGTTGCACGGTCCACGGACTCCAATTCCAGCGCTCGGTTCCTCGGCGCATACCCATGGCAAGGGAGCGAGCAGGAGGAGGACGCTTGTTGGGAAGATTCGGTTCATGTTTGCTCCACGGCCAGCTATTTCATTTGTTCAGCGATCCAGTCAGACAAGATTTTCGCGGTCGGACGCGTATCGCCGTCTTTCCGTTCGATCCAACGTGTGTCCATGCCCATGATAATCTGTCGGGCCAATTTCTCACGCTCGCGCTGTTCGTCTGCGAGTCTTTAAGACACACTGATTCATGATTCAGCAATATCTTAACCGAAAGACGCCATTCTATCCTTAATTCCACGAGTTCGCTGGCCCGAAAGACGTATTTCGAAGCTTGCCAGCCACCTGTCGGATAGGGTAAAATACTCGAAGTTGAAATTGTGTGGAGCAAAGAAAACGCATCGCAGCATGCTCCAAGCTCAGCGGTTCATTTCAACGGGTTTCTATCCTGCGCGCTGCCGGACCAGCCGTTTCCGGATAGATCGGGTTTTCGCCGGAAGTGTGCAGGATAGAGACCTTTTCGTTCTGTTCAAAACCAATTGCGAATTGGACGATGCCTGTTTTAGAGAAAGCAACTTTGGCAAAATATCGATGCCCACAGTCTTGAGAGTTGGTTCGTATCGTTTTTTCTTTTATGCAGGTGACGAGGATATCAGCATCGAGAATCTCATCTTCGGTAAGCCGTCCACCGAGAGTCAGGCATCTCTGAAGCGATGGCTTGATGACCGAACGGAGAATGCCGGCGATGATCGAACACGCGAACAGAGCTAAACGCTCGACCGGAGCGGCGGATACGGTGGGAACCGAGTGGACTGGTGATTGGCGGCCGCCAGGTCAGCTAAGCTGTCTCTTTCGACGTTTTGCGTCGAACGGAATGGGCCGTGAGCTTTGCTCGTCTTGTCTCGCCACGAATTGCGACGGAACAACTCATTGGAGTCGTCGTCTTCGTCAACAAATAAGGATTCGCCAATCAATAACTGTTGCACTCTTTCGCGTACAGACCCCCATGGGCTTGTCCCATGGGTGAATCAGTCTCGCAGCTAAGGAGGATCGCCGCATGAACGCCCCCCCCCTGTTCGGGACGCGCGCTCGGCTGCCCAGTAGCTTCAGAGACATTGGTTCCCACGGGACAAGCCCGTGGGCGACTCATTGTCCCCCAGCAAACGCGACAACAATTGATTCGCCGGTCCTTACCACACCGACTTCGAGTAATTGACCACCCCCAGGGTGGCCTTGTCGCCCTATGTTGCGCACGGGGGTGAACTTGGCAAGTAACTCGAGAATCCCACCGGTTCTTCCGGGCAGGTAACCTGAGATCTGGCAAACGAGGATGTGTACAGGGGCTACTGCTCGCGGGTGTTGCCCTTCACGCCGTGAACCTATCACGAAGAGAATCCAATAGGAGTTTTGATATATGCGACGCACAATGACTGGTTGGATAGGTGTCTTGATCTGGGTATTGACGCTGTCGGTGGACGGACACACATGGGGCCAAGAGAATACCATGCGTTTCGAGGTCGATCCCGTATCGCGGTTGATTCATGTCATCTATGTCGTTCCTAAGGAAAGCCCTGACGAAGTGAGGGTGTTGTGTTCCTGGGCCGCGCCAGGTTCCGACGACTGGAGGCCGGCCCGCGTACACCCACTCCTTTCCGATACGGCGTGGGAACTGGTCCGACAGGCGGACTGGACTCCATGGATTCGGGGGGAACTTATCGAACGACGTGCTGCGGGCCTCGAACGCACAGCTGTCTTCAACCCCTATCCCGAAGCTCAGGTAGAGGGCAAGGTCGACGTCCGTTTTCGCGTCCGCATTGTCGGTGAAAAGGACCAGCAGCTCTCCGAGCAACAGGTCTGCATCCGTGCAGATAACTCCGATGTGGTCTACGTGGACGACTGGAGCAAGGTCCTACAGAAGCAGGCCACTGCTCACGAGAGTAAGCCCGGATACTGGGTCATTGAGTGCGGCGCCGCGGCCGACGCATCTCCCTTTGCCACGGCCGGCACGCGGCTCTATGCAAAAGGCGGCGCCGACGTGCCGCAGCTGACCTACCCACTCGACCTGAAGGGGACCTATGCCGTGTTCGTGTACGCGTTCGGCGGCGTCAAGCTGCGTCTAAGCGGAGACGAACGCTACGACCGTCTTGGTACAGGCATACCCTACCGCGAGGAGCTTTGGAAATGGGACCGCATGGACTGGCAGCACCTGATCGTTCGCCAGAACTACGCGTTTACTGGACCGGCTGCTACGTCCCTGGACTACGTTAAGCTCGTGCCGCTGACGCCCGAACTCATTGCGGAGCTCGAAGCGCCTTTCGGGAAGCCGGACAAGATCGTCGCTGCGTATTGGGAGCCGTACAGCTACGCGTTCTCGGACAACGTGCAGGATGTATTCTGGCACCGAGAGTATCTCGGCGCATATCGAGACGCGGACGTATCCATCGTCGATACTCAACTGGGCCGTTTCGGTGCCAAGGTAGTGTTTGAGTCGCGTGTTTCGGACCAGCTTCTCTACCAGACTCGAGGCGATCCCATCGGTGCGATCCAGCATCCCACGACCACGAATGTTGGGCGGATGCAACAGTACACAAACACGCTTCAGTCCACGCTGAAGTTTGGCCGAGAACTGGGATTGACCGTGCACGCCAACTTCGGCGCAACGAACTGTTACCCGGGATCGCCGCTGCAGGGGGAGTGCTCGAAGAAGCACCCGCAATGGATGCGTGGCGCGTTCCTTCGTTTCGAGGTACCGGAGGTACGCGAGTTTGTGCTGTCGCTGTACCGAGAGTCGCTGGAGATTGGCGCGACTGGCCTCTCGATCGACTTCTGTCGGTATCCCGAGTCAGTGGATTCGAAGGAGACGTGCAATGCGTTGTTCCGCGAACTCCGGGCGCTTGCCGATAAATTCGGAGCGGCCCGCAAGACCCACATTCCCATTCTCACTCGTTTTCCTGCGCATGGCGTGCGGCGCTGGCAGTTCTTCGACTATGCCACGTGGGCGAAGAAGGGGTGGGTCGACTACCTCTGCCCCAGCAACATCCAGGGCCGCTTCCATTACTTTGACATAACGCCGTACGAGAAGGCGGTGCGAGGAACGGGGTGTGCCCTGCTTCCACAGCTCGATGCTCTCAGTTGGGGGTTGCCGATGCCGGGGCTCTTTCTATGGCGCGTGCAACGCTTATACGAAGGCGACGTGCAGGGGATCTACATCTATCAGGCCGATTCACCCATCATCAACAGTCCGTCGAAGCGTCGCTATGTGCGCATGGCTCGCAGCACGGATGCAGTGAAACGGTTTTGGGAACGAGACGCTCGCCTCAGACCCCGACAAAGCAAGGGCATCTTTATTTCGCCGTTCAACCAACTTCCCGGCTATCATCGATGGGAGCGGCTGCTTGTGTGGTTGGAAGGAATCCCCATGGGTGAGGTCGAGATCTACCTTGATGGCAAACGCATCAACCACTTCGATGGGCCACCGTACATGGTCGGCAGCCAGGGGATGGACGGCGACACCGCCATGCCGGCAGGCAAGCACCAGCTCAAGATTCGCGCTCGCGACGGCGACGTGTGGCTCGAGCAGGTCTTCCACATCGTCAGCGCGGGATAGAGGCATACTAAGTAGGGTAGTCGTTCACGGGGTTTTCGTCTGCTATCGCGTTAGCACCGGAGTTTTTCCCGATTTCCCACACGCCCGATTTATCATTAGTCATTTGGCATTACTCATTTATCATCGAGAGAGGCGCGCAGCGGGATCATACTCTTTCCACGGATAGCTGACAACTGATAACTGACAACTGACAACTGATTGCACAAGAGGGCTTGGTGCGTCTTATTTCCGGAGTTCCTTGATCTGCCTAATGTGTTTGTCGAGGAACGCTTTGACTAGGTCAAACTGTTGTTGAGAGTTGAACAGCGGCCCGCCATGTCCCGCGCCCCGGATGATGTGGAGTGACGATTCGAGACCTGCCTTCTGATAACGTTCGTACAACAACTCGCTTTGGCTCATCGGGACGGTATGGTCCTGGTCACCTTGGAAAATGAGAACGGGCGCATCGTCCTTGGATAGGTAGCTGAGTGGACTGGCGGACTTCCATAGCTCCTTTGATTGCGGGTGCTTGGTTCGGAAACGTTCGCTGGTTTTCGCGAACAGCGGAAACTCGCTGGGGCCGTACAGATCGACCACCGCCTGTACACGGGAAGATTGGTTCAGGTTGCCGCCCACATTGCCTTCCAGCTCCTTAACATCGGCCGTCATACCGAGCATTAATACAAGGTGTCCGCCCGCCGAACCTCCGCCGACACCAATTCTCGACGCATCGTACCCGTATTGTTCGGCATGAGCCCTCAGCCAGCGGATAGCACCTTTGCAATCGTGTGTGTGTTCTGGATGCGCCTCGAGGCCGTTTAGCCGATAGTTTAGACTTGCCGCCGCATATCCGTCTCCGGTCAATCTGAGGAACATCGGATTGATTCTCTCCTTGCTTCCGTTTCGCCATCCGCCGCCGTGGATCCAGACGAGCAGGGGTGGGGTCGTCTTGGAATGCTCCGGCACGTATAGATCGAGGCTACGCGTTTTGTCGCCTGCTTTGGCGTACTCGAGATTCTTGTATGCCTTCACGTTCTCGGGAACACGGTGCCGCTGCCGGTTTGCTTGTCTTGGGTCCCTGACGGCTCTGCCGTTCGGAGTGCCTCGACGACCAGCCCGCTTGGCGAATTGTCTTGCTTCATCGGCGGTGACAATTCCGTTCTTGTCAGCGTCGACCCGATCGAAGAACTGTTTGGGGCCACGAAACTCATCGCGTGTCAGTTTTCCGTCCTTGTCAGCGTCTTGTCTTTTGAGGATAGTGGCGAAATTGAATCCGCGATTCGGTGATCGACTCGCTCGGGATTGTGACGGTTGTCCTTGGGAGTTCTGTTCAGTTCTTTCCTGGCCAAAGGCCAGGGTGGTGATTGTGCAGAAGACGATTACGGCGAGTTGCCAGGTTCTCATTTGTGGTTCTCCATGGGGTGATTTGTTTTCGTCGTTCACGGGGTTTTCGTCTGCCATCGCGTTAGCACCGGAGTTTTTCCCGATTTCCCACACGCCCGATTTATCATTAGTCATTTGATATTACTCATTTATCATCGAGAGAGACAACGCAGCGGGGTCATACTCTTTCCACTGACAAATGACAACTGACAAATGACAACTGACAAATGAAAAATGAAAAATGAAAAATGAAAAATGAAAAATGAAAAATGAAAAATGCCCCTCCACGCACTCTCGCCGTGAACGGTTACGATTTGTTTTCGTCGTCATCCAGACATGAGACGGTGAGCTGCGAACGTCTGTGTGTGGCGAACGTCGTGACTACGTTCTCGCATCTGCTTGATTTTAGGGTGCGATCAGTGTCGAGTTTTATTGTACTCTTTTTGTAACTGTTTAGCCGTCTGCAGTAGGGCTTGCATCTCACTGCTGTTTTTTCGGCTGATCGACCCCAACGGCCTTGTGCCGTTGGTGAGCGAGTCTATTGAGCGAGCGGAAAGGGGGTTTTCATCACATGCTTTTTAGCTCGAGAGACTTATTCACCCATGGGACAAGCCCATGGGGGGCCTTCGACCAACGCGCGTTCTCCATTTGGCTAAAGTGTAACCTCTTTTTAAATGCAGCGGTGGAACTATCTGGTGTTGTCGGCCACAAAACGATCGGACGGAGTGCTGTACCTCACGTGTTCTTGTTCCGTGACGGTTCGGCGACGGGCGGGATCGTATCTTGAACCGAGAATCCGTCTTTTCGATTGATTTGTGGCAACGCTTTTTTGAGCAAGCGTTGATGGGCGTTTGAGCAGTCCGCGTCCTCGGCGTGGCGGCCCCCCCTCTTGCGGAAAGTGCGGTTGAAGGAGAGTGCCGTTCGTGCCATTATGATGCGTATTGGCTTTCAAGTGAAGAATCCGCACGCTCCTGCATTCCGAGTGCTCTGACAATGGATTTAGAGAAGTTTCGCGACGAAATTAACGCGGTTGATAATCAGCTCCTCGAGCTTCTAGCGCGTCGTCGTCAGCTTGTGGGCAATGTGATTGAGCTAAAGCAAAGCAAGGCTCTGCAGTTGAGGGATGTTCATCGGGAGGAGGAGCTTCTGGGACGTTTGATTGCGAGCGGGCGGAAACTGGGTCTTGATGCGCATGCCGTGACGAAAATCTTTCATGAGATCATTGATGATTCGGTTCGCTCTCAGCAGTTATTTCTCCAGCGAAATCACAATCAGCCGCCGTCGGAATCTGGTCTGACGGTCGTCTACCAGGGTGTGGCAGGGAACTTCAGCGATGCGGCGGCGAGGCAGGTGTTTTCGGAGCAGGCGGATCGAAGCATATTCACTGGAGTTCCTGCGTTTGAAGACGTTGTGCGGGCAGTGGAACGAGGAGAAGCCGACTTTGGCTTGTTGCCGGTCGAAAACACGACGGCAGGCGTCATTAACGAAGTATATGATCTTCTATTGCGTACGAAGCTGAGTATCGTTGGCGAAGATGTGTTTCAGATTCACTTGTGCCTCTTGGCGGTGGAGAAAATTCCTATGTCGAATGTTCGGCGAGTTGTTTCGCAGTGGCAGGCGCTTGCACAATGCAGCCGTTTTCTGTCGCAGCTCGACAATTGTCAGAAAGTGCCCATGATCGATACGGCGATGGCGGTTCGCAAGGTAAAGGATGACCAGGACTTGTCCCAGGCGGCTATCGCCGGCGAGGAGTCGGCGCGGATGTACGGCCTGAAAGTGCTCAAGCGGAACATTAGTGACGAGCTGCAGAATTTCACACGGTTCATCGTAGTCGCTCGGGATCCTGTTACGGTCGACCTACGCATCCCCGCGAAGACATCGTTGATTGTTGCAACGCTCCATCAATCCGGAGCTTTAATGAAAGCTCTGGCGGTGCTGGAGCGACACGGTATCAACATGACAAAACTCGAATCGCGGCCGCGAAAAGGTTCACGATTCGAGTACGTGTTTTATGTCGACATCGAGGGGAATGTGAGTGATCCTCGCATCGAGGCGGCGTTGGTTGAGCTTCGTGCGGCCACCAGTTTTGTCAAGATTCTGGGGACCTATCCGATCGAGGATCGCCAGCGGACGTCGCCAACGATCGCATCGCTTGTCGGCCAACGCGATACAGTGGGCAGTCAAGAGAGTTCTGTCTCAATACGTTCCGCGACTGGTACCGGTACTCGTCCTGGTGGTGGGATTCAAATAGACCACCAACTGGTTAGCCGCGAGACAAAACCGGAAGACACGGTGATTAACGTCCGTGGTGTCGAGATTGGTGGCGCTGATTGTGTGATCATTGCGGGGCCGAGTGTTGTGGAATCGGAGCGGCAAATTCACGCGTGTGCTCGGCAGGTGAAGGAGTGCGGCGGAAAGATCCTTAGCGGTGCATGTTTTCGGCCACGATTGGCTCCCGAAGGTGTGCAGGGCCTTGGATTTGAAGGGCTCAAGCTGCTTGCCGAGGCCGGTCGCCAGTACGAGCTGCCGGTTGTTACCGAGGTTCTTTCGCCGGCCGATGCAGAGCAAGCTGCTGAATTGGCTGACATTCTGATGATTGGTCATCAGAATATGCAAAACTACAGCCTGCTCAGCGAACTTGGTGGGATGCATCGTGTCGTGATGCTCAGGCGTGGCTTGTCCGCGTCGTTGGAGCAATTGCTGGAGGCGGCCGAGTATCTTCTGGAGCAAGGTAGTCAGCAAGTCCTGCTGTGTGAACACGGCATAAGTACGTTCGAGGCGACGACCCGCAACACGCTTGATCTGGGGGGCATTGCGATTCTGAAACGGCTGACACATTTGCCGATTGTCGTTGATCCGTCGGATACAGCGGATCGATCTGAGCTGGTTGCTCCGTTGGCCAAGGCTGCCCATGCGGTTGGAGCGGACGGGTTGATGTTCGAAATCGATCCTGATCCGGAGCACTCGTTCAGTCGGCACGCTCGATCTCTTTCATTTTCCGGGTTGTGTGACTTGATTTCCGAGGTGTTTTGCTGATTACCGTCCCGCCAACTTGTTCGCTTGTTGCAATCCGTCGTTTGCGCAGCACATAATGAAACTGTTGTAGCGAGCGGCGGGGCCGCTACCACCTCCAAGCAACCGCTCGGGGCCCCAATGGTCCGCTCCCGTTGGTCGCTGGGACTTTGTCAAGAAGTTAACGATCTTTGAAGTTGGTAATAGAGATGTTGTCGTCCATTTAGACGCGAGGCCCTTGGCGAATGTTGGACGACACTGGCTGCTTTTGAATCACATCGGCCCGTTTTTGTTTGAACGAGCTGATTCACATTTTGCTTTGTTGATTGTCGAGATGGAGTCTGCACCATGGCGAGAAAAATGAGTCGCCGTTAGTTTCATCGCACAACGGCGGTGGCGGCGTTGGGCGCTACAGCGTTGCAAACGACGCAAGTGTATGCGGCTGAGCAATGGGGTACCTTAACCGGTCGTTTTGTATATTCGGGTGATCCACCGAAGCGTAAACCGATCTTGATAACCAAGGATAAGGAATACTGCGGCAAGTGCAATCTTTTGGAAGAGGATCTTGTCGTCGATGCCAAGACAAAGGGTGTGGCCTATATTGTTGTCTGGCTTTACAGTGGACGGCGTGATCCTGCACCGACCGTACATCCGTCATACGCCGAAACGGAGAAGGCGGATGTCGTGTTAGATTCGACTAAATGTAGTATTGCCCCCCACGTCTCTCTCTTGCGCACGACCCAGACACTATTGATGCGCAATACGGATCCGATCGGTGATGGTATCAAGATCGACAGTTTTCGCAATACGCCGATCAATCTGATGTTCGCGCCCAATTCGGAAGTGCGCCGCAAGTTTCCCAAGCCAGAGCGTCTTCCGGTTCACGTCAGCTGTCCTGTTCATCCCTGGGAGTCGGGTTGGCTGATGGTGTTACCGCACCCCTACATGGCAGCGTCCAAACCAGAAGGGCAGTTTGAGATCAAGAATATTCCGGTGGGCAAGTGGACATTTCAATTCTGGCACGAGAAATCCGGCTATCTGGATAAGGTGACGGTGGCCGGCAAGCCGGAGGCATGGCGCCGTGGGCGTGTTGATATCGAAATCCATGCAGGTGCCAACGATCTGGGCCCGATCGAACTCGCGCCAACTCTGTTCCAAAAGTAACAAAAAAAGCCTCGCCGCGATGCCTGTGCATTGCGGCGAGGCCACGTTGGTAGCATCTTTGAGGCAGTTCTTCGTTAGAAACGAAGAATCGCGTCAAAACCAAGCATGAATTGGCTGTCATCCGTTCCGTCGTTGTACGGCAGTCGAACTGCGTTGCCTTCGTACCAGTCGGCCCGAATCTCGGGTCGCAACATGACGTTCTTCGACGGTGTCCAATTCACGCCAAGGGACAACGAGTAGAAGTTGCCAGCAAGGGGAGGCGTATTTGGGTTGCTTGGTCGATTCAATCCGACGCGAGTTCCTTCTTCATCTCGGAACCACTCGAATCTCGCGCCGGCCTTCCAACGGTTGTTCAGTGTGTAATAAAGATACTGGTCAATTCCATACCAATCGGCTTGCTCGCCATTGGGGGCACCTTGTTCCTGGAATCCAAGCCAGTGATGGAAAACGTAATCGATACGGCAGGTAAGGGGCAATCCGACCAGCCAGCTATAGCGAGTCCGATTGGTGAAATCATTTCTGATTTGAAGTCCGGCAGAATTGTTGAATTCCCGGCCTGTCGTGATTGCAAAGGATGTCCAACTATCGGTATACCGGCTGTCGTACCGAATCTTCCCGATCAGGCCTATGTTGTCACTCACGCGGTCGAAGGCATTCCAGCCGTTGTGCATGCCGATTTGGAGTGTCCAGGCATCGTTCATTTTCCAGTTTACCTGGCCGCCCCAATGGGTAAACGGTCCGGCGAATTGATAGCTATAGGATTTCGAGTAGAAGAAGTTGTCAGGTGCCATGACCCCTTCGTATCCGACGATGCTGTAGAAATGCCCGATTTGTATTGACAGGTCTTTGTTCCCGAAAGAAGCGTAAGCTTACGGGAAGGCCAGGCCGTAGTACTCGCCGTTCCAGCGGGCGGAGCCATCCGGTCGTTTTTCCATGCCGAACGATTCAGCCAAAAGATAGTCTTCGCCGTAGAGCATGTCGACTCGGCCACCCAGGCCATAACCGCGAGTAGGCAGCCCCTTCTCGGCGATCAGGTAAAACTGGTTCAGCATGGCTTCGTTGCCACGATCGACTCCGTTGTAAGGTCCATTGAATTTACTTGCCGGTTTCGCCGTATTCCAAATGAACCCACCATCGACCCATCCACTCAGGTTGATTCCGCTGTTACTCTGCGGAAACAGAAACCATGGATCACAGCCGCATGCACTAGATCCGCACGGTCTTGATTCGGAGCACCCCGTGTCGCAGGCCAATGCTTCGCAACCCGCGTCGCATCCGAGGTCCGCGACGTTCGGCAGGTCATCGAATTCCGATGCAAAATAGCTTGTATCCGCCCGAGCGGAGTTCAAGCTCAATAGAAGACAAGTGGCAGTCAAGAATACAAATGTGCGCATTTCGCGGCTCCCCGTCCATGGGACTCCACCAGTTGTCAGAGTACAAAAGTGGAGTGTCGATTATAAACGTACAGAACGTCCTGATATCAGAATGCCATTTGAAGGCGATTATCCATTCCTATCTATCGTCGCAACGCAGGTGGTCTTTCACCGTGATTTGGTAATGCGACGTGGAAATGAGCGAACGATCCAGGGTTTAAGGGATAATCGAGTCGGCTTGTGCGATCCGAAAAGTCTGCGGATAAGGTTCAACCGAAGGAACCGTTGCATGGAGACTGTTCATTGTCAGTAGCAGATCAGGTTCCCGTCAGTTGTGGAGACATACAAACGGCGGTTGGCGGCTGCCATGCCGTCCCATACGACAGGATGTTCCAAGCGATACTCGGCTACTCGGGCCCCGTCTTCGGCACGGAGAACCAGGATCGCTCCGCCCGATGGCCCCTCGTAGGCTGCATTGGGGGCCTTGGGTTGGATGTTCGTGGGGGTCGTTCCGAGGAAAAGAAGGTCACCCGCCTTGACTAGCGCTCGGGGCCGCCGGTCGATTTCCACGGACCAGACGTAGGGGTACGGATCGGCACCGCTCGGCAGGCTACGGAAGTCTGGAAGCGAAGGCTCGGTTTCAGAAAAAGGTCTGTTCTCTCTCTGGAAAACCGTGTAACGTCCGTTCGCTCGTCCCTGTCGATGGATGCCCCAGACGGCACGATCATCAAAGACCAACATGACTCCGTAAGGGACCGCCGTGGCACAGCCGCGTCGGCGAGCTTTCGGGCTGTTTACAATCCACGAATACGCTACCGGAACTCGACTGAAATCACCAGTTCCCAACATCCAGTGCGAGCGATGATTTTCGTGATCGTCCAGCAAACTGGAAGTTGAGAATAAGTGGCGGGACATCTTCGTTTGTCGATTCAGCTTTGTATCGAATGCCGCCTGGTGCAAGAACAGGTTCTTCCCGTCGCTGACCAATACGTCCGATCGCGTGCCACCAGCCATCGAGAACGAGTCGCTCAGATCAGGCTGAAGGAATGTCTTGTAATCCGTTTGGTTCTGGGCATAGGTGCGGACCTGTTCAGGAGTCGCTTTGCCGCGATTCTGTTCGAACGTTGGCGCTTGACTGTGATAGTTGTATTCGTGCAGCAAAGTTCCAGTTATTGGGTCAAGGGCATAAAGGTACATGCCGCCATCGATCCAGGTCGAGCGTCCAGCGGCACAATAAGCGGTTCCATTCAAAATGAGGATGCTGCCGTGCACGGGCCAAAGCGAAGCAAGCTGATCATGGGCGACTGTTGTTAGAGACATCGGTGCGCATTGAAAACGCCAAATGAGCTTGCCGTCGCTCAGACGCACGCAGTAGACCTGGCCATCGGCACTACCAAACAGCAATCGGTCTTTGTAGATCGTTGGTGCCGAATCGACACGCCCGCCACAAGTGAACTGCCATTCTTCTTTCCCGCTGCCTGTATCGAGAGCGTATACGGTGTGTTGATCGATTGAGGCCACGACGATTCTGTCGTGCTGAATTACCGGTTGTGTCAGGCGGCCACCAAGTCTGGTTGTCCACTTCTGAGCGAGTTTGCGGGGAACGACTGTCAGGGAAACGCCACTGCGCAACGCGTTTTGCCGGTATGTAGGCCAATCGACGGCGGCCTCGCCACGTGTCATCTTGGAGTCGGCGTTTGCGGTGTAGGCGGGGCCATGGAGCAGACGCTTCTTTGAGGCGACGAGTCGTTCGGGATCATCGATTGCCGATTGCGTGGAAGCAAGGGTCCAAAATCCGTGTAACAACGACTCCATGTAGCATCCGCAGGATGTGGGAGGGCAATAGAGAAGTCCATTGGCAGGCATGATTCCGTATTGGCAGGTTCCACGAATCCAGTTGTTACGAGATTGATTCGTTCCGGCCAAGTCCAGCAATTCGATCCCTCGCTTGCCTGCCAGGATGTACCGTGATGTTGCTTTCTCGCGGTAGCACCGATGATGATGCCCGGCGGTTCGGAGTTCGGCTAACACGTCTTCCGTTACCTTGGGTTTGCCCGTATGCAAATCGACGCCCTGAGCGAAGTCCCCCACGGCAGCTGGGCTCTTGGAATCGTTGCGTGCGCTGCCGCACCACACAAGTCCGTCGATTACGAAAATATCGAGGGGTGCATGGAAACCATGGAGTGCCACTTGCCGTTGCCAAAGCACGTGACCATTGGCACTGGAAAGAGCCGCCAGAGTGCCCGACAGGTTGCACAAGACGACGCCGTCGTTGACGACCAGTGTGTATTTTCCAAACGTTAGTTTTCGGCGTGTTCTTTCCGTTGTCGTGCCGTGAGACCATCGCTGTTTCCCGGTGTTCAAATCCAGACAAATCACTCCATTCGAGATTTGCACGTACACTTGTTTGCCGTCGGAGGCCAAGGTCTCCGGACGAACATCGCCCACCTTTACGTTCCATTTCCAACGTTTTTCGCCTTTTTGCAAGTCGATGGCCACAATCGATTTTCGGTTGCCAGTTCGGTGAGCTGCCATAAACTGAGGTAGCTTGGCGGTCTGTTCCGCGACCGGCGATCCGGTTAACACCAGCAACGTGTCATCGGTCAGCACCATTTCCTCCGCGCCGGCTGTGCTGCCGTATGTCGTGATTGTTTTGCCGGTCGCTGCATCGAGTTTCGAGATCGGTGCGTTCGCTTGTCGCGGAATGTACAGATGCTGGGCAGTGGCAATCAGCAACCGTGTAACTTGAGGTGGTCCTGATCGGAATCGAATACTTTCGGAAACCCATAGCGGCAGCCGTTTTTTCCAAAGCAATGTGCTGTTGAATGGATCGCGTGCGACAAGAGACCATTGACCAGGAACGGACATGTTTGCTGCCGTGGCCTCATCCACAATATAGAACAATCGGCCTCCGGCGGTAACGACTGAGCTGATGCTGTTGACTTTGTGGTGATTGCGAGTCCAGACGGGATTGCTGATCCATTGGGTATAGCGAGGCGGACCGATTCGAGTGTCGTTGGCAACGGCGTTATTGTCCGGGCCATGAAGATAATGGGTCCACTGGTCAATGTCATCGGGACGTAGCTTGACGGTCGCCTTGCCTTGAACATAGGCCACGCCTCCCGGCGCGAGAACTCGCATGACTTCACGCATCGAGCATTTACCGAGATCGTCAGCGATCAACAGATTGATCAGGTTGTCGACGTAGGGCAGATGACGGCCGTCGAACAGCTGGGCGGTTATCGGACCCAAGGTGTTGTGTTTTGTAATGAACTTGCGAGCCGTTGTCACGGCTGCGGCGTCCGTATCGAGTCCTTGTACAAGGTAGCTATCGGTTGCGTGGAGTGCGACCAGTTGTTCGAGTTGGGCATCCGAATCACAGCCGAGCTGGACGATCAACCCACCGGTGATCCCTGTTGTCTGGAGGACATCACGGGCCGTTGGGGCCGCTTGGGAGACTGTGTGGAGAAACAGGACACAGATCAGAATCATGGGTAGCTGGGTTTTCATCGTCGAGATCCCTCCTGCCGCGGCAGAGCCGCAGCCAAACCAGGTCGGATTTGCACTAGCCTGCCCTTCGGCCTCGCGCTGGTGTAGGGCACGACCGGCCGGTTACATACGGAATGGGGCGACTACGCGAACGAGTTCTTTATTACTCAGGGTGCTGGAACTTCCAGCAATACCATGTCGAGTGCGGGGATTGTCACCCGGAAGATGGGACCATCATGCGTTTGCTCGCTTGCCTGG
This sequence comes from Planctomycetota bacterium, assembly GCA_024274855.1. GTDB lineage: Bacteria > Planctomycetota > Planctomycetia > Pirellulales > Pirellulaceae > JAJSAJ01. The sequence goes on from JAJSAJ010000522.1 coordinate 16,366, forward strand.
GTGCTCATCTGCCGAATGACAACGGGGGCCTTGATCGCAATCCGGTCCAGCAGCGGGCAAACAGGTTCCGGCTGCAGTTCCAAACCTCTTGTAGTGTCCTGGATTACACCATGTCCCGCTCGGCAAGCGGGACCTACCTGGACCACCTTACGATCAAGGCCGACAACGCGTCTTTCCGACTCGATCAATGGAGATAAATCCACGGCCAGTTCGCGAGCTTTCGTTTCCGGATTGACCAAGACAATCCCGATTCGTCCGTCGTCAAGGCTCCAAACCTGGTGTGAGACGGCGGGCACGACAAGCGCTTGCGATTCTTTGCCTTTAGGCGCCCATTTGAAGTGTCGTTGCGGGATCGGCAATGTCAATGGACGCTCCATACGCCCCCAGACAAGATAATCGTGTGCAAATGTCTGGTAGCCTGTCATGCAACGCTCGAGCAGTGTCATAAACGGCCGTTGGGTATCCGGCTTCCAACGACGTAGGCTCCGTGTTGGTACCAGGCCCGGCATTTGACCGATCGTGAATCCTTTCGCGAGGCTGTAGCAAGGGTGGCCACCAGATTTCCATGGATAGAATGCGGCCCAGCCGATCAGGTTCTCGTGATAGAGATACAAGAATAGAGGGACCGATCGAGTGGCCGGCGAAATCACGGGCCATTCGGGTGTGATGCCGAACGGTCGTTCCTGGCACAGGTTTAACCAAGGGAGGTAGAGTTCGTTGGGTTCTTCCATCGACAAGGCGAAATCGGGATCGATAGGTCGACACGCGTCGCTGATTTTCTGGTACAAGTCGGCCATGGCCAAGTGGATCCAACGTCCGTTTCCGGGTGGATGGTCGTGGTCTCTTGCCCAGCAGACCGACGCGGAATATGCGCCGCTGCATTCTTGATCAAAGTGGATTACGCTGTAGCCACACTCGACGAAGTACTTAGCCGAATCGACAATTGTCTTTTTGGCGAAATCCGTGGCACGACACATCCGAGACCATTTTCGGCCATGGTAGTCGTTTTTTTTCGTCGACGTACCAATGACTGGATTTCCTTGGGGATCGTGGACAGCCCAGCGGGCGACCTCACGGTCGAATCGTGGCTGACTCGAGTAATGCGTTCCTTCCGGGGTTATACAATCAATGGTCCACCGGTACCCGGACAGCATGATCATGCTCTGTCCGCCAATTGTTCTGGCCACCTTGGCGGACTCTTTGAACGTCACTTCGTCCGGTATGACTGGCAGGTACTCTTGACCGAACCAAGTGCCGTTGTGTTCAAATCCACGGTTGTTCGGCAGCAGTTGTGTGTGGAAACGCGAGCTGTAGTCTTTTAGAAATGCTTCGAGTTTGGACTGGTCACCAGGTGGGGTCAGTTGACGAGGATTATAGGTTGTAACCAGGGCGCCCTTGCGAAGCCAGTTCGGCGTGTCTTCGCGAGTTCGGACCTTTTTCTTCGCCCATTTTTGCCGACTGGCCCATTTGCGGTAAAGCTCAGCCGCATCGTACCAACTTGTACCGCCTCGCTTTGCCTCGCCGGTAAACGGACCGAGGATGATAGGGTAGGGGGGGATCAAATCCTTGCCGGCGACCGCCGACGCAAGATGGGCAATCGAAAACCGGATCTGAAACCCGGCATCCACGGTAAACGTCTTGGCGTATCCATCGGGATCGTGACTGGCGATGTACAGTCCGGCCGTGCGGTCGCAGTAGGCCATGACCTGGCAGGAGAGTGGACCGGGGTACGCGCCGGACAGGAGTCCCGATCGCTTGCGGAAAACATGATATGGATCGTCCATCACGTTACCATCAAAGGCCGGATACAAAATCACATCATCCGTACTGTCGTTGCCCAACATTTGGGGCGTGTTGAGAATCGGAAACGTGATACGGGTAACGGCCCTATCGCTCTTGTTCTCGACTTTGCTTCGGCAAGCGAGCAAGCCGGTCTCTTGGTCTATTTCATACCGAAGTGTTACGATGAAACCCGAATGTTGTGCGACGAAAGAGTATCCCGAGCCGTCTTGTAGTGGTTTGGCTTGGATTGATGACGCTTGTTCGCTAGTGATCGTCTTGTTTGTGCCATCTTTGAACAGAGTCACTGTATACGCAGTGCGGTCCACGCCCGGTTCGATCAGAACTTGTCCGGTTGACTTGTGTACTAAGCGTGCGATTGCTCCGGTCTTGAAGAACTGCAGGTCCCATGTTGCCGTTGTCAGCTTCGGACCATCTGGAGTAATGGTTTGTGGATCGTACGCCTCGATCGCGAGTCCATCGAGCCAAACGGTTCCCTTAGCCTGGCCCATAAAGAAGTTCACCTTGCCAATTTCCTGGTCACTCTTGCGTGCGTAAAACGGGAATACATATTCCTTCCAATGAGGCTCGACCGAGACGGGACGTTTCAAACCCAGGTTCTCCCAAGGCTTGTTTCGGTTCATCAATGAGACCTGAAAGGACGTGAGCTGATCGGCACGCGCGAAGAAGTGAAGCGCGTATCCTTTGCCGGTCGTGAGTCGCTTGATCGGAAAACTGTGGGCCAGCTGAATACGATGCGCCGGTCCGTTGATCGTGACGGCAATGCGGCCGGATTGTCCTCCGTCCGGACTGTCGGAATCGACTACCGTGAATTGGGCCCGGGCCGCTTCTTGTTGAGACAATCCCCAACCTTGAGTCCCCTTGTCGAAACTACCGTTTGACAGAATTTGGGCATTGACGACTTGCGGATTCAGTAGCCCGCCGCCGAGTGTCATCAAAAGCGATATCCAGAAAACGCGATTCATGGTTGGTTCTTCCACGGTGGCTTCAGGTCGTAATGGAAACTTGCGTGAACGGGCGAAGTTGTCCAGAAAAAGGGGGATCTGGCGGAAAGCAAACGGAATGGCCTGATCAGGCTGGTCAGCATTGACCGTCTTGAGTGTGTGCAAAAAGTTATGCAGTGAGTCGAACGTCCTGATATGGTAACATGTGGCTGTTCTCTTTTCCATTAAGGCTGTCAAATGAAACGCACGCTCTATCTGTGGCTATCGTTGCTGTTCTTGTATTCCACGTGGTCGGTGGGCGCGATCGCGTCGACGAATGGGGCTGTCAAACGACCCAATGTACTAATGATTGCCGTGGATGACCTCAATGACTGGATTGGATGTCTGGGGGGGCATCCTCAGGCTCGGACTCCGAACATTGACCGTTTGGCGAGCCGTGGTTTGCTGTTCGCCAACGCGCACTGCCAAGCCCCGATTTGCAATCCCTCGCGCATCAGTTTGATGACGGGCAGGCTACCGTCGACGACGGGAATCTACCTGCTTTCTCCAACTCAGTTTCGACAGTCGCCGGCGTTGGCCAAGTGCGTGACGATGCCCGAGTACTTTGCGGCGAATGGCTATGCGACGTTTGGGTGTGGCAAGATTTACCACAATGTTACGTCGACCGATACGTTTCAGACCTATGGCCCACGAGGCGGTTTTGGACCATTTCCAAAGAACAAGATCAATTATTTGATCGGTGGAAAACTATGGGACTGGGGCGAGTTTCCAGAGCGAGACGAAGAAACGTCCGATGCGAAAGTCGCGGACTGGGCCGTCGAGCAGTTTCGCAAACCGCATGACAAACCGTTTTTTCTCGCAGTTGGGTTCTTTCGGCCTCATGTGCCGATGTACGCTCCGAAAAAGTGGTGGGACATGCAGCCGGCGGAGGACAAGATTGTGTTGCCCACGGTCCTTGCCACTGACCGTGACGACATTCCGAAGTATGGCCAACAACTGACGGCCGGTCGGGGAGCACCGCGGCATGACTGGTTTGTCAAGAATGGGCAATGGCGACGCGCAGTGCGAGCCTATTTGGCATGTGTCAGCTTTGTCGATTATCAAATCGGCCGCGTGCTCGATGCACTGGATGCCAGTCCGTACTCACGCAATACGGTCGTTGTTTTATGGGGGGACCACGGTTGGGCATTGGGCGAGAAGCAGCGGTGGGCCAAGCGAGCACTTTGGCAGCGAGAAACGGGCACGCCGCTGATTATCGCTGCGCCAGGCATGCCTCGCGACTGTAAGACAGACAACGCCGTTGGACTGATCGATATCTACCCGACACTGGCTGATCTTTGCCATCTGCCTCCCAACAAGAATCTGGAAGGACGAAGCCTTGTTCCGCTTCTGAAAAAACCGGATATATCTTGGGATCATCCGACGATTTGCACGTTCTGGCTGGACAATAATGCGGTTATCACACGGCAGTGGCGCCTTATTCAATATGCGGATGGTTCGCGGGAGCTTTACGACCTTGGCACTGATCACCGCGAGTGGCATAACTTGGCCGAGGATCCGAAGTACCTTCCCGTGATCCGACGCTTGACAGGCTTCTTGCCGAAATTCAATGCCGCCCCATTACCGGGCAGTCGCGGTTTGGGCAGTCGCCTGCAGGACGTGCCCAAGTAGGGCGACGCACGATTTCGAGCTGAACAGCTCAAGTTGTGAAGTGAGAACAGGCAAGGGGCCGTTTGTCGTTCCGCCTTTAGGCAGTTGTTCCCCTGCGTCTTGCGTTACGGACCGCCTGGAGACGGTACTACGAGCCAATTCGGTTTTCGGCTCTTCAGACGGACATCGGTTGCGCCTCTTGCTTCTGCCGTTCGTCTTTGCGCTGTCGGCATGCATCGCGGACGATCCCGTCCCATTGCCACTCGGTCGCGTCACGCAGGTCCGTTTCGACGTCCAAGAGCGTTTCGACGAAGTCCGCGAGGATTGCGTCGCAGTCCAGGTTGTCGAGTCGCTTGACGAAGAGGCGTGCGTTTTTGATGCGTGAGTTGTCCATGAGTACCCTCCCTTGTTTTGCCCTAGTCGATCCATCTGATTGCAACGGGATGCGACAAACGCAAACGGTGGGCCATTGAGTGGTAAAAGTCTCACGAAAAGTTTGAGTGTTTCGCATAAGTGGTTGTGTAGTAGTGGTTTGTGGATTGGTCTGCTGCGTGGTTTTGTGGCCGGGCAACCAGGGGGGGAAGTTGGATTTACAACGATTTTGCACGTTTTTCCATCAAGTTCGGCTTTATTGCAAAACGATGGCCGGATCTACTGCCTGGCGGATGCCAATTCTAAGGTGACGATGATTGTCGACAGGGCTGGCGTGTCCTGCCAAGGTACTCCATCGCCGATTTGCAGATCGCGCAATGCCGAGGCCCCTTAGACAGGAAGAAAACGAGTCAATGACATGGTGGCCCTTGTGTCAAAAGAAGTCGTCTCAATTCTCGTAATTGGGTGTGGGCTAATCGCGAGCGCATGGTGTGCTTAACGGAGATGGCACGTTCCGCTTTGGCTGTCTTGTCATGGAGCGATCTGACTTCGCGCATACTCCAGCAACCGGTCCACGACGGTGGTGTGTTGAGAGGCGATGTTCGTCACGGGATCCGGACATTTCTCGATGTTGTACAATTCCACTTTCGTGAACTTCCCTTTTTGGTTGGTTGCGATCAGCCGGTACTTGGACGTTCGGACACTGATTGCACGGCCCCAGTAACTGATTGCCGCCTTGCGTTGGTGGGCATACTTTCCCTGCAGTAGTGGTTTGAGACTGGTGCCGTTAAGCGGGTGTTCCGTCGTTGTGAAGGTCGGTTGGCAGAGATCAACCAGAGTTGGATAGATGTCGATGGTCTCCACCGGGGCGTTACAGTGGAGTCCGTTCTTGGATATTCCAGGTGCTCGGATGATCAAAGGGCTGTGGACTGCCCGTTCAAAAGGCGTGTGTTTTCCCCAGATGCCGGAATCCCCCAGGTGCCAGCCGTGATCGCCCCAGACGATGACAATCGTCGAATCTGCAAGGCCAAGTCGCTGAAGTGCGTCAAGAACTTTGCCGACTTGGCGGTCGGTGTATCGAGCAGCAGCCAGGTAGGCGCGTCGGACATGCAGCTGGTCTTTCGGGGGAAGCGGGTGTTCTTTTGGAAACGGGAAGTTGTATTTGTAGAACTCGCCACTGCGGTGCCAATAGGGTGACTTGACTTTTTCTGGATGCGGTGGCGGCGGTACGTCTGTCTGAGCAACGGCATTCCAATCGGCCTGTGTGGCGACAAACGGCAGATGGGGTTTGAAAAATCCAAGTCCAAGGAAAAACGGCGTTTTGTTCTGTTTGAGTTCGTGTAATTGCTCAATGGCCTGTTTGGCCATCAGCCCATCGGGAAGATCCTCGTCCTTTTCGGCCATGAACTCCATTAGATCCTTGTGGCCTTGGCCGTCTTCGCGATGTCGACCACCCGCATAGGCAAAGAAGATTCCCCAACCACGTTTCCAAGGTCCATAGGGAGTTGCCAGAAGGTCCCAGGCGTTCGGCAGTTCGGGACGACCATCCCCTTTGCCCGAATCACTAAAGACTTTCCCGTCCGGGGTATGTGAGATCTTGCCGATACAGACGGTTCGATATCCATTTCGACGGAACAACTCCGGCATCGTCTGTGCCCCACGCGTCTGCGCATGCGCAAGTGCGGAGTGCCCCTGGTAGAAGCCGGAGTTGGACCTGGTCACGCCCGAGTGAGCGGGACTTCGGCCGGTGAGCAAGGCGTATCGCGAGGCCCCGCACGTTGGAACCTGGACGAAGTGGTTTGTGAAAAGAACTCCCTGTTTGGCCAGTCGGTCGAGGTTCGGGCTCTGTGCATACGATACGCCGTAGCACCCCAGTTCGGGACGCAAGTCGTCCATCGCAATAAACAACACGTTCGGTTTTCCGGAGGGAGACGCGACAGCCAGCCCAACGCGAGCTACGGACAACAGCAGAAGTCCCGCCATGAAACGTACTAAACCGGTCTGCAGCGTCTGCTGGGTAACCATCTCGCTCCTCGCTTCTCACTTCTCACTTCTCACTTCTCACTTGGAGCTTCAAAACATCTAAATTGACTTTGTTCCCATTGGATGTGATTGCGCACGCGTTGTCGAGGTTGAGCGTGAAAACGTCACTTTCCTGGCCGCGACTTACGGTGATGTGTGTGGTGGTGCCGGCTTGAGAAACCTCGATTGCCGAGACTTGAGGCCTTTGGCCGCTTGCCACGGGTTCCAGCACGGTTGCGAATTGCACCCCTTTGCCGCGTCGCGTTATCATCGTCATTGGAACACGATCGGATATCGAGCTGCCGACGCCATCACCCGTGTAGACGGTTGTTTCAGGCGATGGGGCTATCGTAAGATAGGTCGTCACAGCATGATCGACGAATCGTACGCGAACCGGGCCATTGGTCTTGGTCTTCCGGATGTGCTGAACGTACTTCTGGCCGACGTACTTATCTGCCAACAAGTCTACCGGCTTGGATTCCATATCAGACTGCACAGTCTGAGCACGGTTGTGATAGGTCCAATCAAATCGTCGTTCCTTGTCCGCGGCTAAGTCATCGAAGATCAACAGATAGCTTGGGGTCAAGCAGAGCAGACGCCGGTGTTGAACGTCCGCGTATGCTTTATCACAGCTGGCCACGGCAACCGCGTACGGGCCATTGGCTCCAAAGAACTCGAGGGCTCCGCCGACCGGAGCTTGGGACACCTGGTCGACAAGAACCGCATTGTGACCAAGTGTTGCTTTGTACCATTGTCGATGGATCGGCAGACGGTAGGCTTGGCTTCGAGCCCGTCCGGGATCGTA
>JAJSAJ010000033.1 GCA_024274855.1 Planctomycetota bacterium
GCCTCGGCAGACAATAACATGCCACAGGCAGGGATCAGACTGATGGCGCATCCCGGTCGATACGCACCGAAAAGAGTAACGCCGCGGTCCTTGGCCAAATCATAGAATGCCGTGCATGCAGACCGATAGAACAGACCGTCAGCCGACGCGGCAGTGATCCCGCACGTGTGACCGGGACGTAGAAATTCAAAAGGAACCTCAAGGCCCGTGAGCGGATGCTTTCGCATGACGATTTCACCAGACTTCAAGTAACACGCGCGAGGTTCAATAATGATTTTATCGCCCACAATCACGGGGCGAGTCCGATAGTTAAGTGCCCGAGACCAGGCCATTTTCCCTGAATCGGCGTGCAGGGCTGTGATCCGCCGCCATTTGAGACCTCCGGCGCTGAACCGCCAGGCATCGTGATTGCCGAAGTTTCCGAAGAACAACAGCAGGCCGTCGCTGTAGGCTGCCCCCATCGCATCGCCGCAGCACCCGGTCAAGTCGATCGTCTTTTTCCACGCCACCTCGCCCGTGTGGGCATTCAACGCAACGACGTCGCGCACATCCGCATCAGCAAGGGTCAGTGTCCCGTCGGACATCTCGTCTTGATAGAATTCGGCTTGCAGAGCGTCGACAACGTACCGCAATTGGCTGACGACTCGATCCAGATGCCGATGGTCCTTGCCTTCCGCGATTCGTGTCTGTCGTTGCTTCATATACTTGGCCAGCTGTTGTTTGGCTATCGCTAGTTCGTCACGCGCATCGGTGCGTGACGTGTAGACGCCCGTTTCGATCAGCTGGCGGCGTTTCGTTAATGCGGCTCTCTTCTGAGCGTCGGTCGCATTTACATCGGCAAAGAATACTTTCCCTTCGCCGGCGACAATTGCGACGTTCGCGATCCGCTTGCCGTCGTATTTCCAGAGCAGATTACCGGACTCTGTATCGATGGCAAAAAGACGGTCGCTGACCATCAAACCTGCAGTCACGGCGCCTTTCTGAGTAAACTCGCCGCCCCAGGCGAATCGTGTCATGTTCCGGTAGAGCAGGCCCGAACGCTCGGCGGCCATCTTGAAATCCGCGGGGTCGGGATAGCTTTTCTTGAACCGCTGGTAGTCAGCCAGAAATTTCGCCGGGATGTCCTGAGGGACCTTCCATGCGCCACGGTCCAGACAGACTTTCAGCAACGCCGCATACGGCTGGGACATGGCCGTCGCCGCCGACCCGTAAAGAACGTGATCAACAACGCTGATGTATCCCCATCGCCGGGGTCCGTCGAGGCCGTCGGTCGGGATCTGGTACACCCGCGTTGTTTCTCCCGTCACCGGATCCAGTCGATAGCACTTGTTTTGTGCCGCCACATACAAGCCGTCTTTCGTAACGACCATGTTCCCGCTGTCTCGCTTGGTTTTTACCCGGACAGCACCCGGTAGGTCGCGTTTCCACAGCAGAGTGCCGTTGAATACATCGACCGCCAAAACGCGTTCTTCCCCTTCGATGAACATCCGGCCATCGAGTGCAACCGGTGCTTCCGCGCGTGCGTGCCGCTCGACCATTCCCTGTGGCCCCGGTTCGCCGAACCAGGACACGCCCAACGGGCCATTGACCAGATGATCGCTGGAACAGGCCGTGTTCTGTGCGTTGGCATATTGCTGGGTCCAACTGCCGGCCCCTTCGAGCGGTCCGCGCACGAACCGCTTCCAGGTCCCGCTATCGGACGCCCCGGACCCCAGGTATTCGGTTCCGCCCCAGGGACGCAGCACGCGCCGGCGAGCCTCTTTCGAAATGGCAGTTCGGCCGGTTCGCAGCATGCCGTCCGAGACGATCAGGTTGGCGAAAAAGTCGGGCAGTGTCGCGATGTCCCAAGGCTGGACCGTCACCCGTCGGCCCAGCAGGCCGGCCTGGGCCAGTCGAGACCTTGCAATCGCACGTTTGGCCGGATTCGGTTCGAGGCCGATGATTTGCAACTCAGTTTGTCGAGCCAACTGCCAGGCCAACTCTCCTTCGCCACAATCCAGTACGAGACAGTACCCTCGCGATACGCCAGTCCGTGCCACAATGGCCTTGGCCGCTGATTCGTACGTCGAGCTGGACGGACCATTCGGATAGGGCGCGTCCGAGTGTGCAATGTCAATCGATTTGGCGGGGACGGGCGTGGCCGCCTTTCCATAGCAGTAAACATAACCGGCATCTGTACTAACAAGGATATGTCCGTCTGCTGCCGCGAGGCCGACGGCGCGACCCACAACATCAGACGACCACGTTTGCTTTCCTGAGGCAGCGTCGATGGCGATCACCGTGGAATCGCCACCGGCCACAACCGTGTTGCCGGCACGTATGACCGACGTCAGGCCGGTGCCGGAGTACCGCCAAAGGTAGATTGAGTTCCTGAGTTGCTTCCGATCCGCAATCAGCTGCGCCAAGTCGCGGCGTGTTGTCTTTAGCTGGGTCACCAGCGGTTCGCTCTTGGCAGCCGCGCCGACCAGTTTCTTTTTCAACGCGGCCACTTTTCGGCCCAGTTGCTGGGTTCGCGTTTCCATCCGTTTTGATTCAGCCAATGCATGCTGATAGGCTTTCCGATCGACCGCATCGCCCCCCGCTGCCGTAACCAGGTAGACAATTTGCGGGGTCATGACCATGTCGATCCCATTGAACCATGCGAAGGCATCTCCCTGTAGCTTGCCGGTCTGCGTGTCGTAGCTGACCTTGCCCGGCTTGCCCCCGGCGTCGGTACCGGCGATCAGTCGATCCTGGTCTAACAACGCCCACGTACCGCCCCGTTTGCCGCTTGGCGATGCGTCAAATAGGAACTTACCCGTGTTCCGGTCAAATGCGGCTGGCATCGCACGACCGGACGGGACGAACAGCGTGTTCGATGACGCGACCAAGTATCCGTGCGGCGAGATTCCGCCGAACTCGAGCTCGTGCGCGCGGTCTCCAATCGTGTCATTTCGCCAGACAACCGAGCCGTTTGACGTATCGAGGGCACAAATGTAGATGCCTTCGTAGGGAAACACGCCCGCTGCGAAATAGGCTGTTCCGTGATCTACCAACACGTTGGTTCGGACGGGCCAGAGCGAAATCATGCGTCCGTTTCCGATGACTTTCTCCGCACTCGGGCCCGCTCGATACTTCCAAACCAACGAACCATCGCGCGCGTCGAGGCAATAGACGAAGCCGTCGTCAGACCCGAAGAACAAACGTCCGTCAGCGACCGTTGGTGCAAAGCGAACGGGGCCTTGAGCGAAGAATGTCCAGCGTGTCTCGCCGGAATCCGCGTCGATGGCAAGGACACGGTCCGTCACCGAGGAACCGAAGTAAACAACGTTGTCAACAATCACCGCGTGAAACGCATTGTCACCATGCATCCGCGGCAGTTCTTCCGCCGGCAGTGGCCATGCGGGCTTGGGGGCGGCCAGTGGCTTGAACACCCACTGCAACTGCAAAGGGCCGGAAACAAGATCACTCGTTACACCGTGACGCCCAATGTCCGCACGATACGTCGGCCAGCCGGTCGCCGCGTGGGCAGCAACGTCGAACAATAGCCACGATATTGCGGCACACGTCAGTGCAAATCGAAACGGAGATTGACGCTGTTTGTTCTTCACTGTATTTCCTTCCATTGGCGGGCAAATGGTCTCTGGATCTCTGGGGCTCAGGATCGCGATGCAAAAGTGTATTTAGCCGGTAGGGCTGCAACCAAATAGAAAACACGTCCGTGTTGGACTGTTCCCATTGGTCGCTCACGGAGTGTGCGTCCATAGGGCACGCATGTCACAGGCAGACGTTAAGGTGTGACCAGGTGTCACCAACGCCCGATATGTCTTGGACCAACGCGGTCACTTTGCAGGGGTCAGGCGAAGGGCAATGTCGACAGCCATGTCGCCTTTCTGACAGGCAACAAACAGCATCTGCGGGCGGCCCAACTCATCCGTTAACACGAACGGTCGCTCCATGCGCTGCGGCTTCCAGTCGGTGCCATCATCAAACGGAATGACCTTCGGTGTTAGTTTGTATTGGGCCGCTTTCTCCCAGTGGTATCCGTCCGTCGAAGTCATCATGCCGATGAATGTGTGTGCGTGGAACACCGCATAGAACCGCTGACGCGTCTGATCATACCACATTGATGCGTCTTCGGTATCGAGATTATCGATTACCGGCCTGTCCCGGATCGTCCATGGTCCCTCGGGTTTGGGTGCCGTCGCTAATGCCTGGTTTCTGATAAACCGCTTCTCGCCGGGTTTGTCACCTTTGATGATCATGAAATAGGTGCCGTCCGGGCCACGGCAGACAGCCGGATTGACTGTCAGGGTCGTAATCGTCTTTGCCGGTTGAATGATTGGGTTACTTGAAACGACCCAAGGTCCTTCCAGTGATTTTGATGTGGCCACAAACGTTCGTTGGTTTGGCCGGGCCTCCTTTTTCCAGAGTGGATGGCGCCCGCCGGCTTTTCCCATGGCAACCCGTTTGGATTCCCCGTCCACGGCAAAACTGTCGCCCCGGGTCTGTACGAAATACAGGTAATACTCTTCGCCGAACTTCTTGATCTTCGAGTTATGCGCGGTGAACCAGTCGCCACGTCCTTCACCGGTCGGCGGCATCGCGACCGCGACTTCGCGGTAAGGCCCCTCTGGAGTGTCCGAAACCGCATGCACAATTTCCGAATGCGTCAACCACGCACCAAATCCGATCGATTTGGGCCAGCGCGTATGGAACATGTGATACTTACCATCAATCGTCTTTAACACGCTCGGACACCAAGTGTACTAACCGCTGTACGCTGTAATGCCCGGCCGACTTACCAAGTCCTCAAACGTTGTCTTCGACGTGGCGGGAAGTGGATGAATGTTCAGTTTCAATGTGTCGCCTGCCGCCCAAGTAGACTTGAGCATACAGGTCATCACAATTCCCCAAAGCAAGATACGCATCATACGATCACCTGTTAGTTGCATTTCTCGTACCCGTTCACGGCTGTACGCCGTGAACGGGTACAACCATCGTAGACTAAACACCTGTTGGCAGTCTCGGAAGACGCCGCAAGGGGCCTTGATCGCAATCCGGTCCAGCAGCAGGCAAACAGGTCCCGGCTGCAGTTCCAAACCTCTTGTAGCGTCCGGGATTACGCCATGTCCCGCTCGGCAAGCGGGACCTACCTGGACCACCTTACGATCAATGCCCCGCAA
>JAJSAJ010000523.1 GCA_024274855.1 Planctomycetota bacterium
ACCGGTGCGAAACCGAGATGCAAAAACTACGAGTAACCTCTATTCCATATCTACACCACCCAAATTAACAACCTGTACATCCCGTGTCAATTGTCTAGCCAGAAAAATGATAGCAGTTTCACGGAAAAAGCCCATCAGACGAAGGGAAATCGAGAATCGGACAAGAAACCGCCCACCAAACAGGTGAACAGACCTGAAACTGTCGCCCTTTTCCACGTAAGACCCCCATGGGCTCGTCCCATGGGTGAATCAGTCTCGCAGCTAAGCAGTCGCCCTCTTCGGCGTGCAGACCCCCATGGGCTCGTCCCATGGGTGAATCAGTCTCGCGGCTAAGCAGTCGCCCTCTTCGGCGTGCAGACCCCCATGGGCTCGTCCCATGGGTGAATCAGTCTCGCAGCTAATAGAGGATCGCCGCACGAACGCCCCCCAGTAAACGCGATGCCAGACACGAATCACCACTTATCCAGATCGAAAACTCAAGTGAACGTTCTGTGCGCGTCCCTGCTCGGTCGACTCTGAACTTGCAGCTTTTCACCGTAGTCTGATTCGTGCGGATTGATGTTTGGGTCGTTGCCGATTCAGAGTTTGTGTCAGGTTCGAGAAGTCCTGAACCTCAGCGGCTGCCAATCGGCTACGAAAAAAAGCCCCAGTGGGTCGGTCTTGGTCCGACCCGCTGGGGCTGTTGAGATTCACACGGTTGTGTGCTGACGGGGGTCAGCAGAACGGACTGCGTTAACGGCCATTTTGACCGAACAACTGGTTCACGCTGACGTTGAACTCGATCAGGTTCAAGGCTGTGTTCAGGAACAGCTCCGTCGACGTGTATTCCAACACGATCACATCGTTCGGTTCGATCAGGATACGTTGCGTCGGGTCGCGAAGTGCCTTTTTCAAATCGACTCGGATCGTATACTGCTGGCCGTTCATCATCCGCAATATCAGTACGCGAGTTGGTGGGAAGACGGAACCGACACCCGTTCCACGCCCGCTTCCACCGATTGGATTGGATGATGCAGCCAGCGAACCACCGGCCACGGCCATGGCCCCCAGAACATCGAGATCGTAATCACGCGGGATCGCATGTTGGCCACCCTTCAACAAACCGCCGGTGTAGAAGACTTCGGCTTCGCGAGATTTGATATAGATGACGTCACCTTCATGCAGCAGGATGTCGTCCTGAGTAAGCTGCTGCAGCGGCCTACCGGGGACTGCCCGCAGCCGAATCCGCGTAACGTTCTTCGGACCACCGGCCATCGCATCCGTAACTTCGTAACCCGGAGGTTGGTCGGTCAGAAGCGGTGACAGCTCTTGGGCATTCTTGAACCCGCTTCGCAAGACAATGACCTCGTCTTCCGCGTTCAAACCGGGTAGACCGCCACTTTGGCTGAGTGCGTGCAACACATCGTTCTCGTACGCGGGCAACTCGACCAGTTTCCCTGCACCACTGCGGTCGCCGCCCAAGACCAAGGATCCACCGCCCTGTGACCCGGCACTTTGATTGTTGTTGCTATTCTGCGTAATCAGTCCGATATCTTCCCGGAAGACTAGGACGCGATACGTCCGTGGCTTCATCAGTGTCACGATGATTCGGTCGCGGCCTGGGGCCAGGATCTGGTGATCGATCGTATATGCCTTGCGAATAACCGACTCCAGCTGGGGAAGCGTCAGCCCCTGAGCGGCGATCGGTGGCACCAGTGGCAACGGCATCGTGCCGTCATCTCGGATCGGGATCGGGTACCCGATTGCCGGGGGCAGGTTGCTCGTGCTGTTCTTCATCGCCAGTTCGTCTTGGAACATGACCGGCAGCGGTTGATCGCGGCTGCCCAGCACGCCTTCGATATAGACCCCCAGCGTGTCACGCGGACCCAGGATGTAGACTTCCGGCGGGTCTTGGCGCAGCCGGACCAGGTTGATCGGAACCTTGTCGCTACGTGGTCCACCATAAATACCGTTTGGAAAACAGGTTGGCGAAACGGTAGCGCGGTTGGGAATGCTCGTACAACCGCTCGCCATCACGGTTCCTAGAAGAAGTAGTATGGCGATCACTCGCGCGCCGGGTCGTTGTGTCAACATCGCGCCCTCCTGGCGTCTCGGCAGTGTAGACGTGCGAGTGTCCGTACGGACGTTCGGGATGAGCGTCTGGCGGGGTCCGCACTGTCAATCGTTGGGTAAGCCCAAATTTCGTTTCAGGTTGTTTTACCGTTGCAGCCATGGCTAGCCACAAGAATGGGCATAACCATCTTAAACCTAATAGTTCGATCGACCCGAACCGCGTAACGGCTTGAGGGGAAATACCGGTTGCAGGGGCATTTCTAGTTGGTACTGCACTGGCGGGGGGGAGGGGAAGACTAATCAGCACTGATCATCACTAATCCGGATCCAGAAGTTGCTTGAGAGAGAAACGGAGGAGCGGGAGGGAGAAGGAAGGGAGACGGTAATTTTTCCGGGGGCCAGACCGCCATGGGCTTGTCCCATGGGTGAATCAGTTTCGTGAGCTAGCGCGATGTGGTGAAATGCCCCCACCCCGCTCCCTCCCCGCCGGCCTTGATCGTAACGTGGTCCACCACACGGGAGGGCGAAGCTCCTGCTGAGCCGAACGTCAACCAGCGTCGACACTTTTCACCGGCTCGGCGGGAGCCTCGCCCTCCCGTCGGCCCAGCTAACGATCATTGCCCTCCCCGCCGCTTTTGGCGGCGGCGGCGGGGAGGGAGCGGGGCTTTGGAGTGACA
>JAJSAJ010000034.1 GCA_024274855.1 Planctomycetota bacterium
AGTCAAAGACGTACCACCGGGGACGCGACTGCTGAGGCTTCAGTGGACCGGCCCAGCTCTGCTTGACCGAGTTGAACTGTATTTCCGGCAAACGAAAGACTGATGCGGCGGGACACCATCTCGCAGGCGAACCCATGAGGATTTGCGAAAACGGAGGAAACCGATGAGCCACAAGATGCATACCGACCGACTTCAGAATCTGCGTGATACTGTCGAATAAGTCTTGGAGCGAGCCGAGACGATCGAAAAGAACGAGGGCGAAATCAACGAATGGGTCGACGCGGGGCTCTCAGCCGAAGGCATCCACGAGCGCGGCGGGTATTTCTAGGAAATCATGAACGACAGTGACCAACCAATGACGAAATCCACGGCTCAAAGCAACCGCCTGATTCCGTACAAGTGGGAAGTGCTTGTGCTGTTGTGGGTCGCGTTCTGCTTCAACCAAGCCGACCGCCAAGTCTACAACAACTTGTTGCCGCAAATCCAAGGCGACCTGCAACTGAGTAACGAGCAGGCGGGGCTGGTGGCAACGGTCTTCATGGCCATCTATGGAATCCTGGTTCCCATCAGCGGCTACGCGGGCGACGTTCTCCGGCGGAAATGGGTGATTATCGGCGCTCTGGTCCTCTGGAGTGCCGCCACGCTATTAACCGGCCTGGCAGGCGGGATCGTCGGCCTGATCATCTTCCGGGGGCTGGCGACCGGGGCCGGTGAAGCCTTCTACTATCCGTCCGCCAATTCGCTGATCGGGCAGTTGCCCCAGCGGACCCGCTCGCTGGCGATGATGATGCGCGAAATGGCCAAGTCGTACAGTCGTTATGGGATTACCATCAACAACGTGTGTCCTGGCGCCACGCGAACGGACATCAACCGCGAGGCCCTTTCAGACCCGGAGTACGAAGCGCAAGTGATCGAGAAGATCCCGGCCGGGTTTATCGCCGAACCGGAAAATATCGCCCCGGCCGTTACCTTTCTGGCATCGGACGCAGCCCGATACATCACCGGCGCGTCCCTCTTCGTCGACGGGGGGTTGTGTCTATGATGCGACTACCATGCAAGATCGCGGTGGCAACGTTGTTGGGTACTAACAACCTGTCACGGAACTGCGGGCGAGGTTGCTGAACCCCGGGTTTTTTAACGCACCGAACAGGTTTGGTTACACGTACTAAATCGAATCACCGTTAAGGAGGCAGACATGAATGCGCGAGTTTGCTTGATCGCCGCAACCGCATTGGCCGCCATTGTTATCGCGGGCCGACCCGCCGGCGCTGAACTCCCGGAAAACTATCTCAAACGCTGGGACGACCCAGCCGTGCAGAAGCGGATCGACGAAGGCATTGAGAAGAACCGCAAGAGCGATGCGACGTTGACAATTCTTGATTCCCTGGGAAAGCCGATTTCCGGTGCCGGCGTGACCATCTCGCAAACGTCGCACGACTTCCTCTTCGGTTGCAACATCTTCGTGCTGGGACAGATGAAGGAAAAGAACAAGTCCTACGAAGACGCTTTCCTGAAGCTGTTCAACTTCGCCACGATTCCGTTCTACTGGGACGATCTCGAACCGGAGCCCGGCAAACTGCGATTCGCTGAAGGAAGCCCTTACATCTGGCGCCGCCCGCCGCCGGATCGAGCTGTTGCGTTCGGCAAGAAGCATGGTCTGACACTCAAAGGCCACCCGTTACTGTGGCATAATCACAATCACAATCCCAAGTGGATGCCGACGGCCCCGGACGCGCTCAGGCGGGCGTACAGCAAGCGGTTACAGGAGATTGCCGAGCGTTATGCCAAGGACATTCCGATTTGGGACGGTGTGAACGAATCCCTTATTTGCTCGCCAACCTTCCCTCTATTCTCGGTCGAGAACCAAGACTATCCGCTTTATGTGCCCTGGGCGTTCGCCGAAGCACGCAAGGTCTTCCGTCCCGAGAACCGGTTGATCGTCAATGACGTGACGAAGTTCAACTGGCCTGCGGACGAAACGAACCGGTTCTATCGGCAATGCGCCAAGTTGCTCGACGAGGGGGTCGGTATCGACGGCATCGGCTTCCAGTTCCACTTCTTTAACCGCAAGTCGCTGGATAATTACATCGGTGGCGACCGTTGTGATCCAGGCACGCTGTTGGACACTTACGAGATGTTCGCCAAGTTCGGCTTGCCACTGTGGGTTACCGAAATCACGATCGGCTCGGCCGGCGACGACGGCCCGACCGCTTGAACGCGTTCTTGAATCTTCCCGGTGGGCTTGCCAATGAATCGTTTTTTCGAGCTTGTGGATTTTCGCTTCTTGCTTCCAGTAGCCATTCAAAAGTCTCCTGACTGAAGGTTGGGCAAATCCCTCCA
>JAJSAJ010000524.1 GCA_024274855.1 Planctomycetota bacterium
GTAGCCCTTGCGACGTTCAAAGTCGAGATGCGTATTCGCCTCGTTATCGCCGGGAAAGGTTTCTTTTTCCGGATCCCATTTCAGGCGGCGGCCCAATCGGCGAGCAATGTTACCGAGGTGGCACAACGTAGCCACCCTATGTCCGTTCTCGATTTTCATGATTGGATCTTTGCGAGAGACCACGCACTGGAAGAAGTTCTCCATATGGTTGTCGCTCTTGTAGACGCGAACCGCGTCGGCTGGCAACGGGTCTTCGTCAAGGCCCACGGGGTCGCATTCATAGCCGCCGCGGAAGATCGTAATCTTGCCTTTGTCGCCAATGAACGTCGCTCCTCCTCCCAGCTTCTTGTCTCGACTGGTCAGCGACAGCACGACGCCGTTGGCGTACTTGTAGTGAATAAACGTCTTGGAACAGAGGGCATCGCCGCGTGCGGGCGTCTCCGGCGCGTGGTAGACCACCGTTTCCATCTTCTCCTCGGGATCCACCCAAATCTCGACCGGGCCGCTAGCGTCCATATCGAGTGCCCACTGGACCATGCTCAGTCCATGGCATCCCCAATTGGGCAGCTCGCCTCCGGAATAGGGACGGAACGACATCCAGCCCGGCCCGACGGCATATTTTTCCGCGGGGTACCGGTAGCACGGAGGTTCCTGCGGCACATAGGGGACTCGCGACAAATAGAGATCGGTGTGGTAGGGCACCACTTCGTTCGGCCCACACCATGCGTTCCAGTCAAGCCATTCGGGAATTGGCTGCGCGGGAAAATCGCACTCGTAGGCGCTGGGATAGTTGTAGCCGATGATCCGTTGGATCTTACCGATCCGTCCGTTGCGAATCAGCTCAACGGCCTTTCGGGTCGCGGGGTGGGATCGCTGCTGCTCGCCGGTCTGGAAGATGCGATTGTACTTGCGGACGGCTTGCACCATCTTCTGGCCCTCGGCGATCGTATGACTCAAGGGCTGTTCGCCGTACATGTCCTTACCCGCCTGAGCGGCATGGATGCACGGCAGGTAGTGCCAGTGTTCCGGGGTGGCATAGATGACCACATCCACTTCTTTCTGATCCAGCAATTTGCGGTAATCCTGGTATATCTTTTTGGTATGGTAAGTCCGCCCCCACCTCTCCGCGCGTTTCAGGTTGAAATCGGCCACAGCCACAACCCGCGCACAGGCGGGCGGTGCGCCCTGTCCCCCTTTGCCTATCATCAATTGGCTGTTGCGCCGGCCACAACCGATAACCCCGACGGCAATCTGCTCATTGGGACTCACTTTCCTTGGCTTGCTCGCGCCAGGTCCCGGGGTGAATTTCTTTTGCGACCGAGGGCAGCCCGGCAAGACGATCCCTGCCGCCGCAGCCCCAAGGGCTTGCCCCAGCAGGCGGCGGCGCGAGACTCTTCGTGTATCCGTCATCCGATTCTCCTCACTTGACTCGTTGCTTATTACAAGAAACGGTGAAATGGTATTCCCTCATGATCCAAGGTCTTCGTCGCTCACGAGACCTTCACCAGTGCGGCACTGTGGGCTTGAATTTTCCGAATCGCTTCGATGATGTGATCGATGTCACCACGATCGGCCAACAGCAGATTCTGGGAAAGGCCGACGGTCGTCGCCACCACTTGGCGGTTGCCTTTCAGTTCCTCAAAACTGTCGCGGTAGTCCTTCAGCCGCTTCTTGCTGAACAGGCGTTGGAAGCTTCGTGAGGCGATCGCTTCGTCGAGCAGGCCATCAAAGTACTGTTCGTGGTAGACGCTGCTGCATGGAACTCCTTCGGCACGAAGCGCCCGGATGAATCCGTTGCGCGACATCCCGTTAAAGTGTCGCGAGTCAAACCGCATGGGGAACAGATGCCACACGGCTCGGCTGTTTTCCGGCAAACGAACGGGCTGCAGCCCCGGGACCTCTTTCAGGCCGTCGATCAGATGGTCGGCGTTGCTCCGCCGAATCGCGGTCTCTTTCACCAATTTGTCAAACTGTTGCAAGAGCATCGCGGCCTGAAAATGTTGCATGCGGAAGTTGACGCCGCGAGTGAAGCAGCCTCGCCCTTGAAACGTTCCATTGGCCCGACCGCAGTTGTGGAACGCGTAACATCGGTCGACAATCTCATCGCTGTTGCTGGTGATGGCACCGCCTTCGCCGGAAGGAATGTGCTTGGAATTCTGGAAGCTAAAACAACCGGCGTCGGCAAGCGTACCGCATTTTTGGCCTTTGTATTCGGCCAACCAGGCTTGGCAAGCATCCTCAAGGACCCCAAGGTCGTGCTTCCTGGCGATCGCATTGATCGGATCCATGTCGCACGGTATACCGAAGATGTGCACGGGCAGAACGAGTCGAGTTCGATCTGTAATCCGGCTCTCGACCGAAGCCGGGTCCATGGTCAACGTGGCCGGATCGGTATCGGCGAACACAGGCAGGGCCTTGTGGATCAGGACCGCATTATAGGTCGCAATAAACGTGTACGGAGAAACGATAACCTCATCGCCGGCATCGATGCCCAGGGCATGCAAACTGGTGATCAACGCCGTCGTACCGCTGGACGTGGCCAGACAACGTTTTGCACCGAGCAACTTGGCGTAACCGGATTCGAACTCCGGAACCTTCCCGCCGCTGCTGCCGCGGTACCAGTGTCCGCTGCGCAGGATCTTGAGGATATCCGGCTCCCACGCCTGGCGCCATTCGGGCCATTTGGGCCACGACCCCTTGTGTACAGGCGCGCCTCCGAGCAAGGCCGGCTTGTCAACCTCGGCCGCGAACACGGTTGGTGATCGCCCGGCACTCAACCAGGCCAGTGTAGCCGAACCTGCCGCGGCAGCTTTGACAAACCCACGTCGTGTAAGACTCTTATCCATGGTATTGGCTTCTCCAATGTTCAAGTGCGTTTCAAAACGGCAAAAGGCTCAAACGGCGAAGTGGCGGGACACTTTCTGGATCGCCTTCGCCACACCAAGGATGTACTCTTCGGTCATGTACTCGTAGATGGGCACTCGAATCCCTTCTGTCAACATCGACTCCGCGTTGGGGCATTGGTGCTTGGTGAAGTCCATGTCCGTCAAGCCCATCTCCTTGACCGGCCACCGGCCGGCGAAGAAGCCATGTTTCTGAAAGACGGGTTCGCCATAGAGGGGCACCTTGATGTAGCCGCCCACAACCGATGCCCCTTCGGCCACCAACGCTCGGTAGAACTCCGAGCGGCCGCAGCGGAAAGCCCCCGGGCGCATGCGGAAATAGTAAAACCAATAGACAGCCCGGTCCTTTGGATTCACCTCGTGCGGAATGATGCCGGGCGCATCAGCAATTTTCTCGGTCAGCAAGTTACCCAACCGGTTGCGTTTCGAGACGATTTCTTCGAGCCGCGTGATTTGAGCGGCGGCAACCGCCGCCTGCGGCTCGCTCATCCGGTAATTCGTGGCGAACCCGTCGAAGCCACCCCATTTCGACCGGTTGCCGCCCTTGTCGCCGTATTTCTGCAAGATCGGACCGAACCGCTCGTCGCTCGATCCGACGATGCCGCCGTCACCACAGGTGATGTGCTTGGAATTCTGCAGCGAGAAACAGGCGATGTGTCCGACGGTTCCAATCGGCCGGCCGCGGGACTTGGCTCCCCACGCCTGGCAGCAGTCTTCGATCAGAATCAAGTTGGGGCGATCGGCCAGATCTTTCAGCGCGTCCAGGTCGCAAGGATTGCCCGCCAAATGAACGGCGATGATCGCCTTGGTCTTGGATGTAATGCGACGCTCGACGTCCGCCACGTCGAGCAAGTGTGTACCTTTCCCCAGGTCGGCAAACACAGGAACGGCCTGTTGATAAATCACGCCGATCACGGTCCCGATGTCCGTCACCGGCGCTGTGATCACTTCATCCCCCAGCCCGATGCCGGCCGCCGCCACGGCGATGTGAAGCGCGGCCGTGCCGGAGGAA
>JAJSAJ010000525.1 GCA_024274855.1 Planctomycetota bacterium
ATGGCGTAATCCCGGACGCTACAAGAGGTTTGGAACTGCAGCCGGGACCTGTTTGCCTGCTGCTGGACCGGATTGCGATCAAGGCCTCCCGCAGCAAACCTACCCGCACCGGTACCTCTACACCCCGTTCCGAAAAGAAGCCGCCTGCTTCAGCTGGCGGAGCAGTCCCACAGCAAACCTACCCGCACCGGTACCCCACACCCCGTTCCGAAAAGAAGCCGCCCCTGTACGCCGTGTCTTGGTCAATATGCGAGTAAGTCGGTGCAGCTTCTATGGTTACACGGATATCGGAAACTCGCGTGGATCATCCAGGCTAGCCGGTGTCACGATGTTCTTTCAATGGAGAGTTAGCCGAAGATGAAGGTACAGTGAAGGGCGTGATCAGTTGTCATCCGACGGGTGTCCGCAGGTGCCGGGCCACTTGTCCGGTAAGCTGGCCTGATAATACGCAAGTTGCAAGTCGTGTGTACTGCGGAAGTTAGAGTATTCGAAAATGTGATCCTGGACTCAATGTAACTAATGTGCATAATATTCGGCATACACCTGTCAGCAAACCTCTGCACGATGAGAGCCTGTGGCTTAGCGAACAACCATGCTGGATTTCCTCAGCACACCGCTTATACGAGCCGTAATGTCCCTAGCCGTTCTACTGGTCATACTGGCTTCAGGACTTTTGGTGGTGAAAAGTTTTCGCGATCGCACCGACGAGGACCGGCAAACGGCCAGTGAACTGCTGACGAAGTTCCGAGAAATGCATCACGATGGTGACATTAGCGAGTCGGAATTCCGAACAATAAAGACTGTGCTGGGGCAAAAGCTCCACGAGGAGTTCAGCGATGGGGAAGACGAGGATTCGTCGCTTTATGACACTTAGCTAAGAATCCTGGTTATCCACCGATTATGCCGGTCCTTCATCTCTGAATTCTCTTGGCCTGGGAGGCCATGCAGCGCAGCACCCGAAGATTTGACAGCTCGACGAATCGCGGACAGGGATGCCTATTGGGCCTGGGCGGCAAGACGATGCCCTTTCGGCCGAATCGAGCGACACCTTGATTCTGAGCATGCATGCACCGTAGTCGGTAACCCCGGCGCGGTGACCGTCGATTCGAAAGGAGGTACTATGCCCGCAGGAAAAGACTCGAACGGTGGGCGACGCGGAAGTGGAACGACCAAAAAGAATGCGTTCTGCTCGTTTTGCCGTAAGAGCTATCGAGATGTTGGTCCGTTGGTTGAAGGACCAGGGGATGTCTATATATGTGGCGAGTGCATTGATCTTTGTCAATCGATTCTCGAACAGGAACAGCGACGCCGTGGTTCGACCAAGCGTCTGTTCAACGAGATTCCATCGCCTCGCGAAATTGTCGGCCAGCTCGACCAGTACGTGATTGGGCAAACAGCTGCCAAGCGGGTTTTGGCTGTAGCGGTCCACAACCACTACAAACGGCTTTCCTTAGACTGGGAAGGCTCGGATATTGAAATCGAGAAATCGAATATCTTGCTGATCGGCCCAACTGGCTGCGGCAAGACATTGCTTGCACGCACCTTGGCTCGAGTTTTGAACGTTCCGTTTGCCATTGGCGACGCGACGACACTGACCGAGGCCGGATATGTGGGGGAAGATGTCGAGAATCTCTTGCTCAAGTTGCTTCACGCAGCGGACTTCGATCTCGAGTCGGCTCAGCGTGGCGTCTTGTACATTGATGAAATCGACAAAATCGGCAAGACCAGCCAAAACGTCTCCATTACTCGTGACGTGTCCGGTGAAGGCGTTCAGCAAGCGCTGCTGAAAATGCTGGAAGGCACCGTCGCCAATGTGCCACCCCAAGGGGGCCGAAAGCATCCGGAGCAGCAGTATATCCAGATGGATACGACCAACATTCTGTTCATCTGCGGCGGGACGTTTGTTGGTATGGAAGATATCGTTCAGAAACGCCTGGGCAAACGAATGATGGGTTTTGGTCAGGCAAGCAGCGAGAGTCTCGAGGCGGATCCCGCTTCCATGCTTCCCCTGGCGACGACCGATGATGTCCTCC
The DNA here is from genome assembly GCA_024274855.1 of Planctomycetota bacterium. GTDB lineage: Bacteria > Planctomycetota > Planctomycetia > Pirellulales > Pirellulaceae > JAJSAJ01. The sequence continues at coordinate 2,034 of JAJSAJ010000525.1, forward strand.
AGTACGGTCTGATCCCCGAGTTGGTTGGCCGGCTACCGGTTGTAACGGCCCTGACACCCTTGGATGAAGAAGGCCTTGTCAAGATATTGACGGAGCCCAAGAATGCACTTGTCCGCCAGTATCAGAGCCTATTCGAGATGGAGAATTGCGAGCTGACCTTCACCGACGAGGCATTGCAGAGGATCGCAAAACGGGCCATGACCAAGGGGACCGGTGCACGTGGTTTGCGGTCGATTATCGAGGAGGTCATGCTTGACATCATGTTCGATCTTCCGGAACAGGAAGCTGGCAGTTCCTTCGCGATCGATGATGCAATTGTTGATGGTCGCGACAAGCTGTTCAAGATTCCAGAACGCAGGACCAAGAGTGCCTAACGCACTAAAGCCACCGGCGACACAATAAGCCGTGTTGTGTGAAGGCATCGAAGTGCCCCATAATCGGGGACGAACGTTGCCCACCACGCTCCCCCGCTATTCGACGACCGACGGCCTGTATCTTTCCGGATACGGCCGTCTTTTTGTGCGCGCACCGTAGACGCCTATCAGGAACCGGCAG
>JAJSAJ010000526.1 GCA_024274855.1 Planctomycetota bacterium
CACACTGTCCAGATCTCGATCAATTCCAGATACCGAGTCGCACAGCGAGCGCGAGGGCCGGAGCGCCGCCAGGCTCAGTCTCGCATCACCATTGTGCCGGCTCAACTGCTGCTCGATGGCCTGCTCGACCGTCTTGCGGCGTGCCGTGTCGATCACACCGGCCCGCTGCAGAATCTCCATGAGTGACTTCGATTTATCCACCTGCCAATGTACCAGCGATTGCGCAACTTCTGCTTCCGTGGCCAAGCCCAGTTGCTGCGCTAAGATGCCGCAAAGAAGTTGGAATTCATGCGAGGAAGACATGGCGACTGCCTACTAGTGTCTCGGAACGAACTGTGAAAATGCCGCCATACGGCGGCTTGCGCCCCATGGCCTGCTCGTCTTAGTCGACGAAGTTGACGCACTCGGACTGGCTTGGCAAGAAACCCGGACCCTGGGCAGATTGGGTTTGCCAGGTTTCTCGTACCTGGTGCACACGTTCCTATACCAGGATATTGCAAGACATCGTGACTCCGATCCTCTGCCCCCGACTTTTACTCCTGTCAGTCACAACCACCCAACACCCCACATGCAACATTCGTGAGAAATTAACCACACCACACTCGAACCATCCTACCAACCGCCATGTCACGTGTTCGCGCCGCCGCGGACATTGTAGCAAATAGCGTCCTGAAGTTCCCCAATTCCAGTGGGCGCGGTGTTAGGGTTATTGTAGTTGGGTAGTCTCACCTATGCATCTCACGTGGGAGAGCGCACCTGGCAGTCCATCGGACAAGATACGTGCACGTCGCGCGCATCCTACCAACTAAGGATTCGCCAATCAATAACTGTCGCACAAGTCCCGGACCCCCATGAGCTTGTCTCATGGGTGAAGCAGTCTCGTAGCTAGAAGAGGCCATGGCGGACCGGAAAGCTCGCGTTGTCCCCAATAAGAGAGACAGTAATTGATACACCGCTCCTAAGCCGAACCAAGACTCTACCAACTAAGACTCTAAGAGCCTCTACCTTCAACGCTCCGTTTGCGGACGCGCCCCCCGATTTTCGTCATGCGACACGCGATTTGTGCCCCGAATCGCCTGTGAATATAATTGGATTACCGAAACACTTTCCGAGGACAATGAAAATGGCCCCACAACCACAACTGTCCCTGCGTCTGGAACAAATTGAGACGCGATGGAGCCTGATTCAACGTGCTCATGCAAAAGGTGGGCAACCGGCCACCGAAGCGAGGCAAGCTCTCGTCTTGAAATATAGCACGGCTATTCGACGATATATTGCCGCAATGACCGATGCACGTGACGATGCAGAAGGAATTGCTCAAGAGGTTGTGATTAAACTGCTGAAAGGCGATTTTTCCGGCGCGGATCCGCAACGAGGACGGTTTCGAGACCTTCTGAAAACCGCCGTCCGCAATATGGTCCGAAACTACTGGCGGCGCGAGAAGCGACGTGGCTCAGTCGATTATGATCTCGAGCGCATTCCGGACGACACAACGGTCACGGAAGACCCTTGGCTGGATGGCTGGCGTGCCAATGTGCTGGATCTGACTTGGACGGCCCTCGAACAGTACCAACGAGAACGCTCCGGTCGGATTGCCTATACGCTGCTTTGGATGCGTTCGAAGTACCCGGATGATCGTTCCGAGGAATTGGCGTCACGTCTCTCGGAGAAACTCCAGCATTCGATTACCGCCACCACTGTACGGCAGCAACTGCGTCGAGCACGACTCCGGTTCGCGGAACTGCTTGTGCGCGAAATCGCAGATGGATTGGATGATCCCACTCCAGAACGAATAACGGATGAATTGGTGAGCCTCGGACTGTTCGAACATGTCAAGGATTTGCTTCCGAAGTCCTGCTGAGCGTGTCCCGAAATCGGCCGGCAATAGTTGACGTGGGATGGCGCAGCGCGTGCTGAGTCGGGGCAGACGCAAGAAAAACGGCTCGTCGTCCTCACCATATATGGTGATACGTGAGCAAAGACGGCGAACGCTTTGACGAAGCAGATGGCCGACCTACGGCACCGCGGCAGATCGCCCGTGAGACATTCGGCGTTGGAACCACACTCTGTTCATACGGGTATGCGGCAACAGTACTCGATTGAATAACCCAAAAAGGCCGCCCAGATCGGGCGGCCTTGCATGTTCTTCTCTCTTTCCGAGTCGCGTGTGGTTATTGCCTTATGTCCGAACGAATGGGATGTTCTGGTCGCCGAATGTCAGGGTCAGATGATTCGAGTCCGACCATTGCATTGCCAACTCAAGTCGTTCCGATTTGTTGACCAGTACTAGCTTGCCACCGTCGATCGAATAGGTGCCCGACTGGTCGGTGCCACTGCTGTTCTGCAGACGGAACTGCCCGTTCTTGTCCAGAGCGACCGTGATCGTCACGCTATCGTTCTGGAATCTCCAGGTGCCGACATGCTTAGCCGGCGGTGCTGCTTGCTTGACGTCCCAGGTCGGGGCGGTCTTAACGGCAACAAAACTCATGTGCTCCAAGATCTGTTTGATTTCAACGTTTGTCAAGCTGTCATTCTCGCGGCACATATACAGAATGATGCCGCGACTCTTCTCGGAATAACCAAAGAACTCCGGTCCAAACGCTCCTCCCAAACTCAACAGCTTCAATACGCGGTCCAAGTGCTGGTTCGGTTCGCCCTTGAGAGTCGTCAGGCGAATGGAGAACCACAGCTTCTTGCCGCTCGACGTCATTTCAACGATGACCGGCAAGGTCCATGTGTCACGTTTCACCTTGATCCCGTAGAGACGTTCGCTGATTTGCTTGACTTCATATCCGAGTTGCGTGAGAGAGGTTTTCAGCTCGGTAAGGCTCAGGCGGCGAGGGCCCGACAGCTGGCTCGGACTTGGCACATTGTCCGACGGCTTTGAGCTGCTGCCGATTCCGGCAAATCCCTGGCTGAACATGTCGCCGGCTCTCACTTGCTCACAAGCCACAATTGCCAACACGATCAGGATTACGGCGGTTGTTTTGGCGGTGCGGTTCATCTCTTGGGCTCCTGAAAAAGAGGGTTGGAAGTTGAGCGGCCCCATTTCTGTGAGGCCCGTTATGTCAGTTCCAGTACCCTCTCATGCCCAATCCGTGACACGAAAACCACGATATTTTGGAAACCGTGCCGATGATGTCGCCCCTAAGCCTGCCAACATCCACCTCTAAGACCTTACGGGATCACCACTTACCACCGCAGCCAAGCAACCACAATCGCATGGCGTCAGCGCAGTGTTCAACGCAGCTTGGTCCCAGAACAAGCACGAATAAACACCAAATTGGAGCGGCCTAGAAATCGCCTCCAACGTCCGGGATTTCATAAGGCTTGCGCTGCTCGCGTGAGCAAAGCGCATTCGCCTCTGCATCGCCGGGGAACGTCCGTGTCTTGGGATCGTACACGACTTTCCGCCCAAGCCACCGAGCAATATTGCCGATGTGGCAACAGTCCGTCGCGCGAACGGCGACGTCGATATGCGCCGAAGGATCTTCACGCGTTTTGATCGAGTCGAGGAAATCCTCGTGATGGGGGCCGAAGCCTGACCGAAGCTTCTTGCCTTCGAGCAACTTGGCCGCAATTTCAGGCGGATTGCTTACAAAACGGTTGCGGTTGACTTCAATCTTTCCTTTTTTGCCTGTAAAGACACCGCCAAAGCTGTTTCCGCCCTTGCCGAAATAAACTTAGCCCCATTGGCGTACTTCATATGGACCGGCGGCTTGCTGCAGACTCTGTAGCCCCAACTGCGAGGCTTCGGCTCCGTGAAAACGAGCTCTTCGTATTCACCCTCAATCCACGCTTCGATCGGGCCTGAAAGCTCCGCTCCGAGCGCGTACTGAACCATATCGAAGCTATGAGCTCCCCAACCCGTCATTTCGCCGCCACTGTACGGCTTGAACGAAAGCCAGCCGGGATTGACACGAGGCAAATAGATGTCTTGATGATAAGGACGCACTTCCGTTTGACCGATCCACATATCCCAGTTGATCTCTTTCGGACACGGCTGTCCCGGAAGCTTGCAGATCCATGGTGATTCTAGATTCCTCATCAATACTTTGTCGATCGCACCAATCGCGCCGTCGCGCACCGCTTCACAGCCGGTTACCGATCGTGTGTCGGACCGTTGTTGCGAACCAGCTTGGAAGATCCGCTTGTGTTTGCGTACCGCGTTGATCATCAGTTGACCTTCCGCGATCGTCAGACTGATCGCCTTTTCGCAGTAAACATCCTTGCCGGCCATGCAGGCGTGGATCGTGTGCAACGCGTGCCAATGGTCGGGCGTTGCGATAAACACAGCATCGAGATCCTTGCGGTCGAGCATCGCTCGATAATCTTGATAGGCATCACAGCCAAAGCCAGTGGCCCATTTTTTTGCACGCGCGATATTGCAATCGGCGGTCCCCACGACTTTCGTATAAGATGGCAGACGGCGATGCGCACTCTGCTGCCGGCCGCAGCCAATGTAGCCAATCGTGATCGTCTCGTTCGCGCCTGGCGAGTCGTCTGTTGCTAGAACATGTCGCGGAATCAGATAAGGTGCACCCACAGCCGCCGCGGCAACCGTCGTTTTCTTCAGGAACGATCGTCGGTTGAAAGCCGAAGACATCTGGTTCATTTTGTTTTTCATCCTATGTTGAGAAAGCCGAAGGTTCCCCTTAACAAGTAGCTCGTCCACCGTTTAGTCGGCCGCAGACGACTTTGTCCGAGCGGCCTTTGATTTGAAACGAATCAGCTCAGTTCGAATACCTTCGAAACGCCCGATCCGGTGGTACACCAATATCGTTGACGACAGAGTACATGCAGCATACGATAGGCGGACTTGGCAAGCAATTAGTCCAGCCGGACTGAAGCGATTTTTGGGCAAATAGTTCGGCAGTTTCGCGAGCCGCAAGGCTTTTCCCAAAGAGGGTATTGCTGATCGAGGTAGCTCGCCGGTCTTTCGATATGCGAGGTCGTACCCCACAGGCCCGAATCCGACTCAAATCGGCTCTTGCATCCCGACATGAATCCAAAAAGGGAGGTGCTCAGTGCCAGACACACAGCCCAATGATCGATACCTGGCGATCAAGGTCGTGATGATGCCGCGAGATACGAATCCTCATGGGACGATCTTCGGCGGCGTGATCCTGAGCTACATCGACCAGGCAGGCGCGGTCGGAACGCAACATGAAGTCCGGCGTGCCGGATGGCCTGACCAGCCAATTGTCTCAGTGGCCATGAACGCCGTCGAGTTCCACCTTCCCGTATTCGTGGGGGACGTTGTCAGTTTTTGGACAAGGCTGGTGAGAGTAGGCCGCACATCGATCACAATGCATGTCGATGTGGAATCCGACCGCCGTGGAGAAGTCATACAACTTACCGAGGCGGAAGTCACTTACGTGACGGTGGACCTGAGCAACGACCGACACCGCCTCATACCCATACGGGGCCCTTCTACGCAATAGCCATTCCCAAGTCACACCTTCGCCGGTAACCGTTCACGGAATGTAGGCCGCCGGTTCGCTTTCAAGGGGTCAGACCCATTTTCGGCGACAAAATGCGTTCGCGTAAAGAAACGCTTGCTCCGCCGAAAATTGCGTCAGACCCCAGCGGCGTGAACGGCTACTTCACCGGTAACTGGCCGCTTGGGATTCGCCAATCAATAACTGTCGCACTCTTCCGCGTACAGACCCCCATGGGTGAATCAGTCTCGCCGCTAAGGAGGATCGCTCGGCTGCCCAGTAGCTTGAGAGACTTTGGTTCCCACAGGACAAGCCCGTGGGGGACCAGGACCGACGCAACGTCCCCCAGTAAACGCGACAACAATTGATTCGCCGATCCTTACCTCTGGATGCGGCGGCAGTGAACCTCCCACCTGGATCCGTTGTCCTCCCCAGTGTGCCGGTGCGCCAACATCGGGAAGGAGGTGCCATCTTGCGGAGCAATTTGTCATAATGCCTTGAACCAAACACATAGGATGCTCAGCGATGCCCGAACGAGTTCACAACAGCCCGAACCTGATCTACTCAGTGGGAACACAGGTTGTCACGAGGAAGCCTGTTCAGGGTTCCAGCGGGCGGGTTATGCATCCATCGGGCGCAGTTGGCGTGGTTGTCAGATCGCCCCAAGACCGGAGCCACACATACCGAGTGAGATTCCCCGACGGTTTCGAAGCGGTATTGAACCACGACAACTTAATGCTTCTGGCCGAGTACAAGCAGGGAAGCATCAATGACACCGATCAAGTGTTGCCCAAGAACGGCTTGTTTGATCGAGTTATCTTCCGTTGCGTTATCGGTTCGCGGGCCTACGGTTTGGATGACGAGAATTCTGACATCGACCGGCGTGGCATCTACCTTCCGCCCGCTCACCTTCACTGGTCATTGTTCGGCGTCCCCGAACAGCTAGAGAACGACGAAACACAGGAAGCATATTGGGAACTACAGAAGTTCATCATTCTTGCGCTGAAGGCCAACCCGAACGTCCTGGAGTGCCTCTACACACCCATCGTGGAAACGGCTACGCCGCTCGCCCAAGAATTGCTCGACATGAAGACGATCTTCCTGTCCCGCATGGTCTACCAGACCTATAACGGCTACGTCATGTCGCAGTTCAAGAAGATGCAGGCCGACATTCGAAACCACGGTCAAGTCAAGTGGAAGCACGTCATGCACTTGATCCGGCTGCTCCTGTCCGGCATCAAAGTCCTGCGGGAAGGATTCGTGTCGGTGCAAGTCGGCGAACATCGGCAAGCGTTGTTGAGGATCAAAGCGGGTGAACTGCCGTGGGATGAAGTCGAATCATGGCGGCTCGATTTGCACAAGCGGTTCGACCGAGCCTTCGAGGAGACAAGACTCCCTGAAAGGCCCGACTACGAGCGTGCCAACGAATACCTTGTCAAGGCCCGTCGATCGGCGATGGCCGAGGAGTTGCCATGATGGAGAACGAGAAACTGCTGCGGCAAGTTGTGAACCATCCGTATCCGCTCGTGTTTGCCACGATCAGCGGGGCGCACCTGTACGGATTTCCCTCGGCCGATTCTGACTACGACCTGCGTGGCGTTCACCTACTCCCGTTGAAAGAAGTGGTTGGCCTGGAGGTCGGTCGAGAGACTATCGAGAAATCAGGAATGGAAGATAGCATCGAGCTTGATCTCGTCACACACGACGCCAAGAAGTTCTTCGGCCTTATGTTGAAGAAGAACGGCTACGTGCTGGAACAGGTCTTCTCGCCGCTCGTGGTTCACACGACGCCAGAACACAGGGAACTCAAGCAGATTGCCACCAACTGCATCACCCGACACCACGCCCATCATTATCTTGGCTTCGCCGCAAGGCAATGGAAGCTGTTCCAGCAGGAAAGCCCGCCACGGGTCAAGCCGTTGCTGTACGTCTATCGAGTCCTGTTGACCGGCATTCACTTGATGAGGACCGGTGAGGTGGAAGCGAACCTACCCAGATTGAACGAGTCGGCCAGGCTGTCGTTCATCGATGACCTGATCGAACGGAAGTTGGCTGGACCGGAGAAGTCGCAGTTGCCCGATGCTGACGTCGGTGTTCACGAGGCTGAGTACCAACGACTTGTGGCGGAGTTGAAATCGGCATCCGAGGAATCCCATCTGCCTGAAAGAGCGAGTGGCAGGGACGCCCTGAACGATCTACTCGTGCGGCTTCGATTGTCGGAACGTCGACGGGGCTTGTGACAGGACATAACGGCCCTCGGATATGATTGAATCAGCAGGTGGCGGCCGACGCTCGACTGAGCGAATCGGTAATGATGGTCAACTACGTCCGGGAGACGGATGTTGAGATGTGCCAACGGAGCAACCGCACTTTTCAGCGAATCCTGGCAAGCCTATCTACCAAGGTTCGCCACCGTTACGGCCACATCTCGTCACCCACCGACGAACCGGAGGAGCAACTCCAAGCCGCCATTGCAGCCAAGGATTGGGGGCTGGTATCCGACCTTGCAGCCAAGTTGAAACAACCAGGGCAGTCCGGCTAGGGCCAAATCCTGTGAAATACCAAGGGCGGCCTCGAAAATCGATTACGCAGAAACGCCGCAAGTCCTTATCTGCTAGAGACTTAAAAGTAGGCCCGGAGGGATTTGAACCCCCGACCAAGGGATTATGAGTCCCCTGCTCTGACCGCTGAGCTACGGGCCCTAAAGTGTTTTCTATTATAGACTTGGCGTTCTTAGGAGAATCAGTACGTATAGCCTATCATCTGGCCAAACGCCTCGTCTAGCTTGTCAACCACCTGTTGTTGGCCGTCGGGCATCAGGTGCGCATGGGAATCTAGCGCCATTCTAATACTCTCGTAACCAAGCCGTTGCCTGACTATCTTAGTGTTGATCCTCAGCTTCAGCCAGATGCTTGGAGAGGGCCAGTGTGTCGGAGCAGAATCTGGCAGGCTGTGCCCTGAACGCATCGCCGTTTCAGAATCCGCTGGCGCGCTCGGCGAGTTCGTTTGTTACCATTCATGGAAACGACGACTTCGAGCCAGGATCGCCCACTTCGCTTCGCGTTTGGCATTGGGCAAGTGCAAGGACGGGCTTTGACGGGTTAGAATGGCAGCCGACTTGCCGAGAAGTTGTGCGGAGCGGATGTGATGAACACAAGCAGATTACCGGAATACACTACTACACGAAGATCATGTGTCAGGCACCCGCCGAAGCAGATTTCCAACACTACTTTCGTGTTTCTCCACCGACCGTTCATCAGATGATTGTGACGCTGGAGGGAAAGGGCTTCATTTCGAGAGAACGCGGGAAAGCTCGCACGATTTGCCTGTTGATTCCACGAGACCAGCTACCGGACCTGATGTAATGAACACCGACAATCACCTTGACCGACAACATGGCACGCTTATTGGCCTGGCCGTGGGCGATGCTCTCGGGGCGACTGTCGAGTTCCAGCCACCAGGCAGTTTCGAGCCGGTTACGGATTTCCGCGGCGGTGGTCCCCATGGCCTGGGACCAGGTCAATGGACCGACGATACCAGCATGGCACTGGCTCTGGCAGATAGTATCGCAAAGGTTGGCTGGGATCTGAATGACCAGGCAAGGCGATATGTGTCTTGGTGGCAAGAAGGCGAGTATTCCGTCAACGAACGTTGCTTTGATATCGGTATCACAACACAATCCGCCCTTGCACGCTTCACCACCACCGGCGATGCACGAACATCGGGCAGTACTTCGGAGCGAGCGAGCGGCAACGGATCGATCATGCGACTGGCTCCGGTGCCCATTGGCTACAGCTATTTGCTGCCTGATGGCCTTGACGAGTTGGTCGAACGTGCTGTCGAGTCGAGCTTGCCAACGCACGCGAGTGGGCAATGTCTATCCAGTTGTGCGTACTTTTGTCTGGTGCTGGCTGGTCTGATCCGTGGATTGTCCCGTGAAGAAGTACTCGCCCCGGACTGGGCACCACTCCAGC
>JAJSAJ010000527.1 GCA_024274855.1 Planctomycetota bacterium
CGAACCGAGCCGCCCCGACGCGAAGCGTCGGTTAACAGGCGCCGAGACGGCGCGAAGCGGCCAATCCTGCCCCCGCTACATTCGATCCTCTGGCAATCCGCCATCGGCGCCGGCGCTAGACCGGTCTATCCAGTATCCGGCGATCCGCAAATAAAGTATTCAGGTCGCAATATTCAGCGCTGTAACCAGTGCTTGATAGCGTTGGTTGCGAACCCCCGCTACCACTCAGTTCTACACTTGCTCCGACGGCTCTCTTGATTAGGGTCGCGGGGCGAGTGTGGTATTGAGCCCAAAGACTCCCGTCCTTACCTGGGCACATCTGAATCGGCCCTAATAAATCCCTCAATATGACGCGCGCTTTTGCGGCAGCTCTGGGATCGTCGTCCAGACCTCGTGGCTAGCCCCGTCATAATTGGTCCACTTGCTATGTTAGGGTTTCCCGATGACGGAGAAACCGATGAAGGGCAAGCGATTTAAAGAAGAACAGATAATCCGACTATTACAGGAAGCAGAAAGCGGTCTTTCGGTGGCGGACATTTGCCCAAGCACAACTGCTCGGAGCAATCGTTTTACCGCTGGAAGGCGAAGTACGGAGGCATGCAGGTATCCGAGGCCAAGCGGCTTAAAGAACTGGTACGTGAGAACGTGGAGCTCAAGAAGATTGTTGCCGATCAGACGCTGGACATTCGTATGTTGAAGGACGTCAACAGCCGAAAGTGGTGAGCCTGGCAGAGCGTCGACGAGCGGTGACGTACTTGAGGAATGAGTACGAGATCAGCGAACGGCGAGCCTGTCAGGCAATGCAACTAAACCGCTCGAGCTACCGCTACGTCGGCAGCAAAGAGTCGATTGACGAGATTCATCAGACCGTGGTGCGTTTATCGGATCAGTATCGGTACTGGGGTTACCGCAAGATCTACGATTTGATGAAGGGACAAGGGATTGCAGTGAGCCGCGAACGAGTTCGCCTGATCCGGCGCCGCGAGGGGCTGCAGGTGGTAAGAAAACGCAAGAAATGGCGGATATTGGGGCAAACGACGCAGTGGGTGCATCGTGCCTGTTATCCGAACCATGTCTGGAGTTACGATTTCGTGTTTGACCAGACCGAGGATCGTCGCACGCTGAAGTGCCTGACGGTGGTTGATGAGTTCACTCGCCAAGGTATTGATATTCGGGTCAGTCGCAGCATCACTTCCGGCGATGTGATCCGTATTCTGGAAGAGCTATTTCAGTCGCATGGCCGGCCAGTGTGCATACGCAGCGACAATGGTCCTGAACTGGTCAGCCACGCGGTGCAGAACTGGCTAAAGGAAAAGCACGTGGAGACGCACTATATTGAACCGGGCAGCCCCTGGCAGAACGCTTATTGTGAAAGTTTCAATTCGATCTTTCGCACCACGTGCCTGGATCGATGGCTGTTCAGCTCAATGACTGAAGCGCGTGTTGTAATCAGGCAATGGCTGGAGGAATACAACACCATTCGACCGCATGGCTCATTGGATGGCATGAATCCAGAACAATTCTTACAGCGATGGGCTGATCAAAAAAAGAATCAACAACCGAAATCCCTAACAGGATGACTGGACCAGAAATGTCGGGCTTGTCACTCGTTCAATCTGCTTCCGGTATGCCTCGGCAGCCTTGGGCAACATCGTCAGAATCTTCGCGGACTGGCGAGCCCTAGGTTGGACATCCAAGAGGTCACGACGCTTTATCTGTGCGGCATCAATGGCCAGCTGGAGTTCATCCGGCTCTAGGTCTGGGTCTCCCGTTTCGAGTCGGTCTCGGAGCCTCTCAATTTTGCTTGCGAAAACAGACCATCGGGAATTCGGGGCATTACCCAGATGATTCTTGCACTGCATGGGACAGCCGGTTCTCCGTCATTACGACCCTATAAGAATGCCTCAGCGCAAACCAGGAGATTGTGCTCTGGCGACCAAATACGGTACCCTGCCAAGGGTGAGGTTGCTTTTTTAAATGGGAAACAAACGATGTTCGCCAAGAAACTTTTTGCCGTTGCTATTTCTCTGGCGCTACTACTGCCGATTACGTCCTTCGCACAGAAAGCCGACGACGCCAGAATGGTGGAGGACTCCATCGCTCCATTCGTGTCATCGCGCTTGGCGCCCGCCGATCGGCAATTCCGAGTTGATCAGTATTACAGTCGAACGATTCAATGGGCCAGGCAAAGCCCGAGAAGGGAACTTGCCGCCTCCATTGTATTCACACGAGGGCTTTCTCCCGCTGAGGTCGCCACGCTAGTCGATGCATACTCTTTGGAATTGGTTTCGGCTGTTGTGAAAACACCAAAAGGTGACCGTGGGATAATTATGACTATCGACATCGGATTTGCAGACATACTGAAATGGCGAGGGAGTTTGGATCAGAAGCTCGAAAAAGCGATAGGCTCATTTCGGCTAAAGTTCCTCGAAGAAGCAGCGATCATGGAGCAAGCTGCGCCTGATGAAGTGGATTACGCAAGAACGAGGCGAGAAATGGCCCGTGGGCCAATGGCCATCTACCGGATCGAGGCATTCGGACCATCTGTTCGAATTTCCGACATAGTTCACAATGAAACGGTTGCACTGGTTGTTCCGCATCGGCAGGACAGAATGGAGGGGGCGATTGAGTCCTTCAAAGAGTACCGCCAGAGAGTGAAAGATGCCGAAAACCTGCAGAATAAGAGGGAGGTGCGCCAATGAGATCACGAGCTAATGTTCTTGTTCTCTCTGCTATTCTCTCGGTCGTAGCACTAGTTGCTTCGGGTGATGCGCATTCGGGCTTAAGCGGGGACCCAGCAATCGACCTCACAATGGGGGAGCATTATGCGGTTCGCGCCGGGGGGCAGCGGTGGTCAAATTGATCGGACAGGGAATTTAGTGGCCTGTAACTCCCTTGGCGCACACCAGTTTGAGGGAACGTGTCCCAATGACGCGACATATACGCCTGCCGCCGCAACTGGGGGCTATCAGGCTTGGGGCGTTGGATTACATCATGTTGCGTTCTACGACGAAGAGATCAATTGCTACCTGAGGGCGGAAGTTGTATTCAATTCAGGCACAAGTACTTGGGACTTGGACTGGACGTTGATTTGCGAGACTTTTCCGGTCATTACCCCTCTTGGTACGAACGGAAAAGCAATGTTCCGCTTGATGTGGGGCGCTGATTATGAGTCAGCGGAACCGTACGCTAATGATCCCGAGAATCCTCCGGCTATTTCCAAACTCGCTTTTGCACCAAATGCGCTGACGCCTTGCGTTCCAAACATAACTTCAGAATGCGACAACGCGGTAAATAGCAGCTACGTGGAAGATGCGGGATACGAGGTCGAAGTTACGTTCGCAGACCCTCTTTGCAGGGCGATTCCTCGAAGAATGCACAATTGGTTTGATGTTCGAAAGAACTGTTTCTATTATTTTCCTTTTACGCCCAAAACAGACTTGCCTGGGTGGTACCGGGACACAGCTTTTCTCGATGAGCCGGAGGAGTTCAATCTCGGCATAGGCGTTGCGGAGACGGAAAATATCGTGCCCGGTCATATGTACGAAGCTGAGATTGGATTTCGGTCGGAAGTGTTGCCCTTTATGATAGGTGTTGAAGCGAAGCATACGGGCGCTATCACTGTAGATCAATGCGCCTTGGGGAACGTATCTTTAGGTCCAGCGGAGGCCTGCCATTTTGGGATAGATACCGCGAGTGTGGGGGGTGCACCCGACCAGTTCGAGCTTATCGGTGAATAGCTGTCTTTGTAAGATGAAGGAGAACTCCCGGCTCAGCATAGGGCTGAATCGACTCCGATATGACAGACAGTCGGGTGATGATTCAGGTCGCGATATCTAGGGCTGTA
>JAJSAJ010000528.1 GCA_024274855.1 Planctomycetota bacterium
CCGTTCGATCGTGTCGGCAGACAAAGTCAAGGCGGCATCGGCCCATTTGCCTTGATGTTCATTCCCAGAAGCCGCCGGCAACTCGCCGATCGGCAGACCGTTCAGTTTGGCAAACGAGATATAGGGCTTACCATGCTGCAGTCCGATTCCCTGAAAGTGCAGGACGGCTGTCTTCGCTTTACGTACTCGTTCGGCCGTCAGCCCTTCGCAGGGGAACGGGCCCGGCTCGCGAGCCAACTCGACAGCATGATCGTAAACCGAAGGCTCAAGTGTCGGACGCGCGCCTTCAATGCGCATTTGCGACCAGCACGCCCAATCGCCGGACGAGTTATCCTTCTTGCCGACATCGGTGATCAGCTTGATGTCCACTCTCTTGCAGCAGAGCGACCATTTGGCCATCGGCGGTTGCCTTTTGGAAACGTGTAACGCGGCCCCGACCGTTCGCATAGATGTAAGCCGGCGATTCAACATAGTCCGCTCGGTGACCGTCAATCATCGCGCTGAACGCAGTAAGTTTCTTTTCCCGAGGGTCGCAAACCAACCAACCGTTCGGCGGTATCACTGTTTCACGCGTCACCCATGGCTCCGTGCCATTCCCATTGACCCAAACTTCGAGTCCGTCCGAATAGCGTACAACGACTTGCGACCTGCGATACAGGCCGGATGCCAATGCTGCACTCGTGTCCCATAATCGGCCGTCCGGCCCGGCATACTGAATCGACGACACGGTCTGCTGGGCATAGCGCGCGTGAATTTGCTGGACCGAGTAATAGCTTCGAAACGCGTTTTCAAAACCGCCTTCGCGCACGAGAAACCCGGTATGGCCAAACGCAAGTGTCGCGGCAAGAAAACGGTCGAGTCGTTCGGTGGGCGTTCGTCGAGTCTCCGGCTTGCGCCCGTAGAACATTCCCGGGTTTCCCATCCCGAAATTACAGCACTTCGGATGCAGCTTCAGAAGATCGAAGTCGACCAGCCAGGGATTGACGTCCAATCGGGCCAATTGATCCTGGCCATAGTTTCCATCGGTCAGCCCACAGTAGTACCAATGGTTATTCCCTTCGCTGTAAACCGGCCCATTCCAGGTCGCTTTTTGATGGAGCATGATCTCACCATAGGCGTAGAACGTCGCGGCGAACGTTCCAGAGCCAGGGACCCTCGCGTCAAAATCGCAATAGGACCATGGTCGAACGGCCGTGTGCACATCGCAATACGCTGTGTCGAGCTGGAACTTTTTCTGGATGATCGGCGCGAGTTTCGCTTCCAGTTCGACGGCCCTTGCCGGTTTGATGTTATAACAGCGGGGCCACGCCGTTCGCCATTGATTGTCGGGCAAGCGTGAAACGTAGTCTTCGTCCCAATACTCATTGACCGGTGCATAGTCTGTGTAGTTGTTATAGATTCCATAGCGGAACCCGAGCGTGTGCAACTTTCGAGCGTAATCTACCTGTGCCGCATCGCCTCCTTTGCCAGGTGCGGCACGAGTTCGCATCGTAAAGCTCTCGCCCCCGTCACGCCAACCGGTTTCATGGTCGGTAATGACCGTCTTGTTCATTCCGAACCGAGCAAACATTTCCCACAAGGCAAGATCGCTCGCGCGATTCGATGCTCCGTGAGCGCGCCACAGCCGCTCGCCCGCCACATGCATCCAAGGCGACTTCGGGTTCGGGATACTCGGCAAAACTTCTTCAAAGCGAGGCGAGATTGTCAAGAACAACCGCTCGAAACACGGGTTCCTCTGGCCGTCGGTGCGCGGCAAATACCGTGAGCCGCCATTCTGCGTCACCCCGTCCTTGGCCACATCGTTGGCAAACCACAGCAGCGATCCATTGCTGCGGCAATGATCGACCAACGGCAAAACAAACAACGGCCTTTCTTTCGGACCAAGAATCAAGACGGCCGGACGTTGCGAATCACCCATCAAATACGGGATGGTGACAAGCCGAGGATTCGTGCCCCCAACGACCTTGCCGATCCGAAACTCGCCAATCTCCGGCGTCCGGCACACAACATCGACCACAAGCGATTTCTGCCAAAGACGGAACGAATAGGTCACCTCCGCCTCGCGTTTACCGAACGTACAGCGCCATTTGGAAACGACGAGAGCGCCATCCAGACGACAATCGATCAGCTCGATCTTCTCCGGATCCGTCGCACCGGAATCATCAACCCAGAATCGAACCCCGCCTTCCGACAGAGGCTCAAAAGGCCTGCCACGGCCAATCCACTCGGCCGACACGTCACTGAGTGTCCCCTTCTTGGGTACGTAGCGATAAACAAGGTGACCGTCATCCCCTTCATAATGGAAAGCAAAACCTCCTTGCAACCGCTCGATGTGCAGACGATAACCGGCTGTTAAGTTGGTCGGCAGAATCGTCTCTTTTCGATTTGGGAACGGCAATTTGCCGGGCCCGATATTCGTGCCCACTGTCTGTCCGGCCGGCAACGTGATCCCCCGCTCGCGCCGCGGTTGGAATGTCAAAGGCGGCAACGCCTCCTTGTAAACAGCCAGATTGTCAAAGAAAAGACTTCGATCGTTTTTGTTGGTTCCTTTACGAACCTCAATCCCAACGACCTGAGGGCTCGGGCCCAACGCGGCGATCTGCTGTTCGGTCAGCCGACGGTGCATCAGCCACCACTCTTTCCACCGGACCGCACCCAGTGAAATCGAGACCAACGGCCCACCGGAACCTTGCAACAGAACGGAGATGGCAACGGGCGGCGTTGTTCGATCGGGAGCCCATCCCCAGTTGTTTCCGTAAATCCAGATGTTCACGCAGTCGAAAAGTCTGGTAACAGGGACCGGTTTGGGCGGACGCACCGTCACTACAGGGCTAGTTCCCGTCGCGCGGTAGACCAATTTGCCGACATACTTGTCCCAGAGCTGTGTTTCGCGAGATCGTTCGAACGACGCGGCAGCTTGATGACATTCCACAGTCCACCCAGCAAGATCCTCGAAATCGATCAAAGGAGGACGCGTATCGTGTGTTCGGCCGACCCACTCCATTTCATACGGGCGTTTGCCGATTTCTTGGGCAACCGCGCTCGTGTCACAAACGGAGCCCGCGAACAGACCGATCGCCAATGCACATCGCACCAGACCGGCATGACATCGATATGACGAATCATGGTTCCTAAACATGAATCCAACCTCCTGCACAACTTTCCTGCCACCGACATCTCGAGAATACAACGGGCCATTATAGCAAGTGATGAGCGTAGAGTGGCAAGTGAGAGTTTGTTGACGACGGTGCGGTGGTGCGTTAGCCGGCGTTTTCGGCTTGGCGTCAAACGACTCAGAGGGAGCGGTGTGGGACACGCATGACGCCCATTATTTGGTCGATCGATCACGCAGCCTGGCCGTCACATCCTGATAGGCGACATTGCGAGGCACGATATTTTCCTGAGCAGCGATTGCCGAGGCAACTCCGGCTGCCTGCCCCATTGCAACGGCGTTTCCGGTTACTCGATAGCTGCTATGCGCAAGAAAGTCACCGCTGATACAACGTCCCGCCATCATCAGGCCGTCGATGTCGCGTGCGACCAACGCCCGCAGGGGAATATCGTAGGGTTTGGAGTGAACGGTTTCCGCTCAATCGCTTTGGTCTTGTGCGGATTGGTCGAATGAACATCGATTCCAAATGTAACACGGCAAATTGAGTCTTCGAATTGAGTCCCCTTTCGCAGGTCGTCGGCCGACACCTGATAGAGCCCGTGAATACGGCGCCCTTCACGGGTACCGATTTGTTCCGCCGTGTAGACGATCCGGATGCTCTGCCACGGACCACCGAGTCGGCGCAACGCCTGGACGAGCGAGTGATTCTCCTTACGAGCTTCCAATGTGGCTCGTGTCACATCGTCCGCATTCAAAGGTGAGACATCGTATTGGTGATTCGCCATCAGCGCGTACAGCCCGTCGCGGATGACGAATATTGTTGGACCGCCGTAAGATGGTTCGACTCCTGCTCGCCGAAACTCGGCCAACAGATTCTGTTTTGCCGTTCCTTTTCGGGTAGGCGATGGTGCATTGTTGATAAAATCGGCAATGGAGTCTTGTTCTACGCCGGCGAAGACCGCCATCAAACTCATCGGCTGCAGCGAGCCGGTTTTCGGATGCCCCAGATCGAACCCACAGCCGGCCAACGCGGCTAGATCCCCGTCCCCCGTGCAATCGACAAACGCGTCGCCCGTCCATGCTTCCCGTCCCGACTTGGATTCGGTCACAACTGCGGACAGACGCCTGTCTTCCAAGACCGCACCAACCACACGCGTGAACAGACGAATGCGCACTCCCGCATCCACCAGCTCGTGTTCAAGGATCTGTTTCATCGCTTCGGGGTCATACACGACGCTGGCACCGCACCACTTTCCCGCTCGCTGCTGAATCAACTGCTCGCACAGCTCGGCCATCACACCGGTTTTATTCCTGGCATCGATGATCCAGGAAAGGGCACCGGCCGTCCAAATCCCGCCAAGACATCCATGCACTTCCAGCAGCTGAGTTTTTGCTCCGCTTCGAGCGGCAGCCAGTGCCGCAGCCACTCCAGCCGGTCCGCCACCGCAAACCACGACTTCCGCGTCCGAAACAACGGGAACCTTGCGAACCGATTCGGCGATCACACGGGCACCGTTCATGCCGGCCCGGTCCGGCACTCCGGCTCCCAACGCACCACCGCCAACGGCCACGCCACCCATTCCCGCGGCGATTGAACGAGTGAACAGACGGCGACTCAAACGTCGTGCCGGCATTTGTGTGATTCCTTTCGGAGGGAAATGCGCAGAGTGTCTGCTTCGGCTCTGCGATTCTGCAATGAACCGCAGCCTATTTCTTCGATTGGCTCTTGCTCGGTGCAAACAGGCTGAATTCGAAGATCGTCGGCCCATTCTGGCCGTCGATCTTGAGCCGCACATAGCGGGCTGTCACCGGCGGGAAACTGAATTGCAAGTTCTTGCCGATTCGAGTCCCTTCGTAAAACGTCTTCCAATCGTCACCCTCCTTGGCCTGTAATTCAAATCGCTTGACCCGAACACCAAAGTCGACGCACTCATCGATTACCGCGCGATTGAAAGTAGCCGGCTTGCCGAGATCTACCTCAATCCAGCAATCGTCGACATTGCCGTCGGTCGCCCAGCGGGTCATGTCGCTGCCGTCCAATGCTTTCGCGGCATTGTAATGCGAACTCTTCTGATAGACGTTGGAGGCCTTTGCCTTTTTTCCCTCGGTCAAAGAGATCCCGCAACCGGAAGCGGCGAGGGGCGCCAGGCTCATGGCCGGTTTGTCCAACTCGAGAACGACAATCGTATCAATCGGCTTCCGATCCGATTCGCGTACGGATATCTCGAGCGACTCGCTGTTCTGCATGACCTGAACCGGGCCACCGGTCAGCAGACGGCTACTCAGAATCTTTGCTGGCAAAGCGGGCAACTCGATCGTCGGCTCGGGCCATTTGAGAATATGCACGTAGACCGTATTGCCTTTTCGCGTCGATGCGACCACGCGAGTCGGCTTGTACGGTCCGCCCCGAGTGCCGTAGATACTCTCGCCGTACTTGTTCAACCACTGGCCCATCTCCTCGAGTCGTTGAACCTGGCGGAATTCGATCTCACCGGTCGGCATCGGACCGACGTTGAACAGGAGATTACCGTCACCACTCGCGGTCAGGATCAAGGCACGAAGGCACTCGGACAGTGTTTTCAGTCTGTCATTCGGCTTCCACGCCCATTGACGGCAGATCGTCATACAGGTTTCCCAAGGCCGCTCGATGTTGAAGGCACCGATTCGCTGCTCGGGCGTGTCGAAGTCGCCGCATCCCCCGCCCGCCCTGTTGTTGACCAGGATATTCTTTTGAAGAGACCGGCAAAGCAAGACG